>VBHV01000262.1 GCA_005881995.1 Chloroflexota bacterium
AGCGCCAGTGGAGGTGGTAAAAATACGCCGAGCAGCACAAAAAGATCATAGCCGATGGCCGCCGCCAGTCCCCCACGATAGCGAAAGGCGAACGCGGCTACAAAGGCCGTTGAGAAACCGTAGCGGTAGAAAGGCGACCCGGCACCAAAGGGAGGATAGGAGTAGATGGCGCTAAAATAGGTGACCAGGCCACAGATGATCACATCCAGGCCATAGATGGCAATATTTTTATAGTAGTTGCTCGAGCGAGCCAGCGGAGGTACTATCTCCAATTCTTCGTCTGCGGCAATCGGTGGCAGCGTCTTGCGCCTCCATCGAAACCGCCGTCTCTGATTAGCCTGCGCCGTGCTTGCCGGAGAGCGGGATCGTTTCGCGCCCACGCTGGGAAGCAAGAATTTGAAGACAGGCGCGTAAAGCGTGACCACCAACGTCTGTACAAGGGTAATGCCGAGCAGGACAAACAGGAAGAGCGGGTGTTTGGGGTTCAGGAAGAAGTAGGTGGGAGTATTGCGCAGGCGGCGTAAGGTTGCCTGCGGTATAGCTCCAATGCGTAGTTTTGTTCTGTGGCTCATCGCTTTCTGTGCTTTCCGCATTCATGCAAGCGGTTCATCAACTATTCTCATCTGTGGGCAGTATGCCCGGTTTTTGCACGCATGTCAATCATGCATGATGTCTAACCCCACCAGAAGGATACTGCAATGATCCCATATAACCCTATCAGTGTCAGACCCTCAAGCCAGTTCGATTCACCATCATAAACGATCACAGTACTCAAAATGGCTGTCAGCCCTAATGCTGCCACCAGGAGCGGTGGCATTACCAGCGTCAGGTGTGCACCCCCTATGAAAAAGCTGAGTATGACCAGAAAAGGTGTTAAGCCTAGTGCTACCTGGAGAGAGCTATTCAGGATGACGCTAATAGCGAAGTCTGATTGGTTGCGTATTGCGAACTGCACGCCCACAACATTTTCTACCGCGTTGCCCGCCAGCGCTACTATCACCAGACCCGTAAAAGCCTGAGAGATGTGCAGGAAGGTGATGGCAGGCGTCAAAGCGTTCACGAACCAATCCGAGACGAAGGCCGAACAAACACCCGCTCCAATTAAGACAACAATGGTAAGCCAGAGCGGCCAGGCAACCGCTTCCTTCTGAAGTTCTTGTGGCTCATCTGGAAGTTTGATCGCTCCCCCTTCCAAAGAAAAGGGAATGCTTGCGATGAAGACAATGAGCAAGATAGCAGCACTTGCAATGCTCAATCCCTCCTCGTGCCCGGCTGCCGGAGTTTGCAATCCATAGACAAGTGTGGGTACAGCCAGTGCCGCAACCGCGAGCAAGGTAAGATTCGAGATCATGCGTGGCGCCCCGGAACCAAAACGCTGAGTACCGTGACGCAGTCCCCCGAAAAAGAACGCGAGGCCGAGGACAAATAAACTATTCCCTAAAATAGAACCGACAAGGGCTGACTGGACAACGCCAATGAGTCCTGCGCGCAATGCGAAAATACCAACGAATAGTTCAGGCAGGTTACCTAGCGCTGATTGCAGCACCCCTGTTGCGCCCGATCCCATATATGAGCCAAGTTGCTCTGTCGCCTGCCCTACCAGCGCCGCGAGCAGGGCCAGCCCCGCTCCTGCTACGACAAAGATGAGTACAGCATTCAGCGAAAGTGCTGATAAAATACCGGACAGCGCACTGAAAACAAACGCCGCCGCAATCATGAGCGCTGCGCCGCGGCTTAAGGGACCCCGTCCTTTTTTCGTCTCGCGGGGGGACACCTCATCTGCTTCTCTTGTATCCTTTGAGGAAGACATATGTTACTCCGGTCGACCAGAACCAGGCTGGTTGGTCTGCTGTTAGTCTATACAGTAGTATACAGTATTTCGGAGAGGCATTAAACATTGTATAGTATAGATTCCGGGGTTTTGATATAATGAGGAAGTCATATATGCAGAGAGGAGAAAAATAATGACAGAACAAACTATGGTAAAGCCGAGTTATGCAGGGATTTGCAAATTTTGCCGGGGCCAATTTGAGAAGGCCAAAATGACCCAGCATTTGAAAAATTGCAAAGAGCGAGCGAGAATAGAAGCTGAACCCGCAAAATCACCCAAAGGCAAAAAATTTATACAGACAAAACTGTTCCATATTGTGTTGGAGGGAAAATACGATCCACAATACTGGATGCACATTGAGATGCCTACCGATGCGCAGCTTATCGAGCTAGATGACTTTATTCGAGCCGTCTGGGTAGAATGCTGCGACCACCTGAGCGCCTTCCAAATTGGGGAGTTCTACTACGAGTCAGAGCCGCCAAGGTTCGACTTCTCCAGTATAAGAATCGTCGGCCCAAATGAGGCGGCAAGTATGGAGGTTGAGGGGTCTTTAAGTGAAAACTCTGGAGATGAGGAAGACGAAGAAGACTCTGAAGAAGACTCTGAAGAAGATGACGAGGACTATGACAAGTTCGACGTGGAGGAAATTGATCCTCTTTTGCTCGAAACAATTCCAGCCGATATAGTGACAAGGTTGCGAACAATCCAATCCAGAAATGAAGCCTCTAAGTATCTGCGAGAGGAAATGAAAGTGAAGATACCCGCTCCAAATGATAAGGACCGTGAGTCGATAAGGCAATACTTTCAACGTCATGATCGGCATCGAGCACTAAAATTGCTTGTTGAGATGATCGAGGATCACAGCTTATATGCGGAATTGGGGGAGGCACTGAGTGTTGGGCAGAAGTTCTCCTACACATACGACTTCGGTTCCTCGACTAATCTGAACTTGAGGATTGTTTCAGAGCGAGAGGGGCTGGTAAATCCTAAAGATGCGATAAGCTTGCTTGCTCGCAACCTCGCTCCTGAGTTCAAATGTAGCGTATGTGATGCGCCAGCGACTCTCATATTCGGTGGAGCGTGGGGCGATGGAAATACGTATTGTAAGAAACACGCAAGAAAGTACGAAGGTGAGGGATTGCTGCTGCCTATCGTCAATTCACCAAGAGTAGGTGTATGCGGCTATGATGGGCCGAGCAGCAAATATGCGCATGAATTTGACTTGTAGAACATTTGGCGCCTTGGAAGAATGCTCGTAAAGAAGCAAAAAGTACTAGAACCGAAAAGCGCCAATACATGTATTAAAGCCTCATGTGAAGCCACACCAGGGGAGAGATCGAAGATAAGCTTGTTTCTCAAGAATATGCTTTAATTAGTGATGCTTTGTAACATCAGAGCGTCTACTTCAGTAGAGAATATTCGCAGGTGGAGATACATGTATTCTGTTAAAGATGATCAAATTACGTCAATAGGGTTGAGCGGAGAGGCGAAGATCTCTAAACTCTCTATTCGCGGACAACTGGTTCTGAATATACTGTGGTTTGCCCTCAACGCGCAATCGGCTGCGTTGTTGCCAATTGTCATTCCCACGCAGATTGTGCTGTTTATTTCCTCAAAAGAAATTGGCAGCGTGCAGCAGGTGGTATTTCTCAGCTGGCTCATGATTGCAGCGTCGATTATTTCAATATTCATACCGCCGCTCATTGGAACGCTTTCCGACCGTACCTCCGGCGGTTTTGGACGCCGCCGCCCTTATATTGTGGTCGGCGGACTGTTACTCTTAATGAGTACGCCGCTGCTGGTAAACGCGGGCAGCCTGGTGATTTTCCTGGTTGGTCTTGCGCTCTTGCTTTTGGGAAAGAATATTCTGATGCCCGCCTACCAAAGCCTGATGCCGGATCGTGTACCGGGAGAGCAGCGAGGGGAGACCTCGGGCTACGTGGGTGGGATGACAATCCTGGGGAACGTGGTGGGTCTTGGCCTCGCGGCATGGCTGCTTGGTGGTATCAACCAGCATTCCTATAGCACGAGTATGATCCGGGCCAACGCAGGCATCTATTATGCGGTGACGGCTTTGCTTGTGCTGGCCGCCATCGTGGTGACAGTGTGCGG
Source organism: Chloroflexota bacterium (assembly GCA_005881995.1). Next base: position 3,944 of record VBHV01000262.1, read on the forward strand.
CGTGCGTGAAAACCGGTGGTTGAAATGCACTCAGGCACGCGCCATAAAGAGAGAGAAGGCGCTGCTCGAGTACGCGCTGCGCTTCCTGCACGGGTGGATAGCCCCCTGGCGCAGCTACAATTTTAGGATGGTCTTTCTCACGCGAGCATCCCTTGTGCTGGGGCTGTCGCTCTTCATGGCGTATATTGAGTACTTTTTCGCCACTGTGCAGCACATCGCAAATTTTATACAGGTAACGGGCATGGTCGCAATCCTGACGCTGGGTGGTGCGGTAGTAAGCGGACTGGTGTCTGGTATTCTGTCGGATCGCATCAAACGGCGGGCTCCCGTAGTCAGCGTGGCGACGTTGTGTATGAGCCTGGCCGCTCTCACCTTTGTCATCTTTCCAAACAATCTTATGGCCTTGCTCTGGCCTCTTGGGGTACTGTTCGGGCTTGGATACGGGGTATATTCGAGCGTGGGCTGGGCCTTGTCAATCGACGTATTGCCTTCGTTAGAAAAAGCGGGGAAAGACCTGGGCATGTGGAATGCTTCGACCACGCTGCCAGCGCTTATGGCGCCCCTGCTGGGCAGCGTCATTATCAATGCCGTCGCCGGAACCGGGCATTTACTGCTTGGCTATCAGCTCGTCTTCGGGGCAGCATCGCTGTTCTTCCTGCTCGCCGCCATAGGCATGCTGTTTGTGAAGAAGTGAACCCCCCTTTCTAAGTATCTGTTGTAGAATAAGAGTTGATGGACACAGCCTCAACCTATGAGCAACAGCCTGGTTCGCGATGTCCTTGCCTGATCCCAGGAAATGTACCTGGCCCGTATCCATGGGCCAGGTAACCCAGCCTACGCGCGCGATAAATCGGGCCCCTACTTCACACACTTTCAGAAGCGACTCTCTGCGTCTGGGGGTGAGTCTCACCGGGTAGCATGCCTGGAAGAGGCCGCCGCAATCATTGCTGCTCACCCTGCATTGCATGCTGCTGAAATTGTGGTGCAGCCAAACTTCGGCCAACATTCACGTTGGGGAGCAATCCTTCCGCTATTAAGCAATCAAGGCATCACTATACGTGAGGCAGGCAGTCCTGCTAGCGTTGCCGATGCTCCCGCCGGTCTTTCTGGCGCGGAACTGGCTATCTCGGAAACTGGTTCTGTCCTTCTCGCAGAGAACACGCTCGAAGCGAGAGTAGTCAGTATGCTGACGCTGGCGCACTTTGTACTCGTGAGCGAGGACAGGCTGGTTCCAATGCTGGACGACGCTGCCGCGATCTTACAGCAACTGGCCAGGGCGGGCTCCGATCAGCGTCACTACATGTCTTTTGTCACAGGCCCCAGTCGTACCGCCGATATCGAGCGCACGCTTACTATCGGTGTGCAAGGTCCAAAAACGTTGTGCGTCATTCTTGTTGCAGACGAGGAAGAAGCAAAGCCATGACTAACAATTATTCAGTGACTCCTCCTCAACAGGATGTGAGTGAAGAAACAGCCAATCCCACGAACGAGAACCAGCCCTTTGAAGAACGCCTGGAGCACGCTCTCAGCGATGATAACATGCACCGCGCGCTGGAACGCTTCGCCCCGTCCTGGCTCGCATCGCGTAAGGACGTTTTTGCTATTGAGGAGGACGATTACGGCTCGGACTACAGCTTTGCCCACATGCGCTCTACCCTCCGCCAGGCCAAAGATTACGCCATCGAACACCAGCCAGAGTTGATAGCCCGGTTTAAAGCCCAGGCAGAAGCGGCTGGAGCAATCATCTACGAAGCGCGCACAGCAGAGGATGCCAACCGCTATATTTACGAACTGTGCCAGCGCAAGGGCATCGACCTCGTCGTCAAATCCAAGACCATGGTGAGCGAAGAGACCGAGCTGAATTATTACCTGGAGGCGCGCGGCATCAAGGCCGTCGAGACCGACCTCGGTGAATGGGTGGCCCAGCTCGCCCATGAGCGCCCCTCGCACATGGTGATGCCTATCATCCACAAGACGCGCCAGCAGGTGGGCGAGGTACTCGCAGAGTCACTGGGGCGTCAGCGGGGCGAACGCGCTGATCGCCGAAAGCGGCACCGTGATGATGCTCACCAACGAGGGGAATGGCCGCCTGGTGACATCGCTGCCACCGGTGCACGTCGTCATGGCCGGCTATGATAAGCTCATCGGCACGTTTGCCGATGCTATGACGCAGCTGCGCCTGCTCGCGCGCAGCGCCACGGCCCAGCAGATCACGAGCTACACCACCTTTATTACCGGCCCGGCAACTCCTGGCAAAGAGATGCATATCGTGCTGGTCGATAACGGGCGGAGCGAGATGCGCGCCGACCCGCATTTTAAGGATGCCCTGCGCTGCATACGCTGCGCCGCCTGCGCCAACATCTGCCCCTCTTATCAGCAGGTTGGAGGTCACGCCTTTGGCTATATCTACAGCGGCGCTATCGGGCTGGTCGTGACGCCTTTTCACCACGGCCTCGAAGCAGACGCGGGTCCACAGAGCCTGTGTGTTAGCTGTAATGCCTGCGAAACCATCTGCCCGGTTGAGATACCCCTGCCGAACCTGATCCTGGATGTGCGCAGCCGCGTCGTCGAGGCCAAAGGGCTGCCGTGGCTGAAGAAAGTGATCTTTGGGGCGTTGGCGCGTCCACGCCTGTTTGACCTGGCGGTGCGCTTCTTCAGCATTGCCCAGCTTCCGGTGACGCGCGGCAGCAACTACATTCGCCCACGCAGTTTCGGCATTCTCGGCAGGCTTCCTGGAGTGCGTCCAATAGCGAAGCTTGCGCGCTGGCGCAGCCTTCCCGCCTTCGCGATCAAACCGCTGCGCGACAGGGTAAAAGGACAGGTATCCCCAGCCTCCAGGGCTACAGTTGGAGCTCGATTTAGCTCACCCGTAATAACGGTCTGCTACTTCGCGGGCTGTATGATAGACCGTCTCTTTCCCGAAATGGGTGAGGCCGCCATCAAGGTGCTACAAGCCTGCGGTGTGCAGGTCACATTCCCACAAAAGCAAAATTGCTGCGGTCTGATCGCGCTCAATTCAGGTGATCGCGCCGATTGCATAAAAATGGCACGCCAGACGATCGCCGTGCTGGAGCAGGCGTTGGAACAAAGCAAGGCCGACTACATCGTCGGTGCCACGACAAGCTGCGTCGTCACCCTGTCACAAGACTATATCCGGCTCTTTGAAGATCTACAGCAGCAGGAGTGGCTGCAGCGAGCGCGTGCGTTGGCCGCGAAAGTGATGGACTTTGCAAGCTTCGTGGATCATGTTTTGCTGGCAAATGGTACAAAACTACCCGTTCGGAAAAGCGATGGCAAAGCAGGTGAGGTTATCGTGACCTATCACGATTCCTGCCAGTCGATCAATTGTCTTGGCCTGCGTTCGGAGGCGCGGCATATCATCCAGGAGGCGCTAGGTTTAGAGCTGCGGGAGATGCCGCAGTCAGACGTGTGCTGCGGGTTTGGGGGTGCGACCTCGATTGAGCACGGTGATGTGGCGGAACGCCTTATGAACAATAAGCTGAACAACGCGGGGAGCACCGGAGCGACGTAGATGCAAGTGGGCGGCCCATGCGTGTGTTGCATTTGGCCCAGCTTATTGCTGAGCGATTGGAGTAGGGACAAGGAGTGGTGCAGTGGAGGGAGGTGGCCTTGTGCTTGTCCTGTTGAGGTAACGATTCGGCCGGGTACACAAAGCGGCTATTGGCAGACAACCCAACAGGACGAGGACAAGCACAAGGCCCCCGCATCCGCCCTTCCCCGCCCCTTGTCCCTACGCAAAACCTGGACGCCTTTTCAGCATTTTTTCAGCAAACTGCCCCTGAATCTTCAATGAAGCCTGCTATGCTCAGACCAGGACGATTATCTGTTGTCTCCAAATTTGATGCAAGCATAACAATGAAGAAGGGACAGTTTTCTTATGGAAAGGCCATCTGTAAGGGCAAAGATCGCAGGTATATTGACAATATTGGGTAGATCTAAGCACAATCTGAAGCGGAAACGGGTGTACACCCTGGGGATAGGTATCCTCCTGCTCCTGGCTTTGGTTGCAGCAGGTAGCTCTGCGAACGCCGCAGGTTCAACTACCAAAACGTCGACGAACGAGGTTGGTCAGGGGAGCATACGGAAAGATGTATTGATGGTGACGGGCGTTAGTGGACACACGATCAACGGGAAGCACAAAGATGGTACGACGGTGAATGTCATTACCACCACCAGTACGACGTTTACGAGAGATGGTGTATCTGTAAGCCTGAGCGCCGTGAAAGTCGGTGAGATCATAGGTGTGGTTGGCAGTTCAAACGATGCCTGGAGCATTTCGGCAACTCATGTCGAGATTCTCGTTCCTGAAAAGCCTGGACCCGCAAGTGATACAGCGGTTGGCAGTATCAAACAAGATAGAAGGCAAGCAAGTGACGTTAAGAGATCTCAAGGTCGGTGACTTTGTGTTTGCGGAGGGGATACTGAATAATGATAGTTCGCTCACTGCGGACGAAGTGGTTGCCGGTATTCCGCCAAAGGGACCTCAAGGTGATTCCGGGGGTGGCTATATTACCCGCATCACTGGTACAACGATTACTATTCAGAATGGCGGCAAAATGGCTACGATCAAAACCACAACCACGACCCGCTTTGGTGACAAGAGAGAGGGGAAGCAAGTGACATTAGCAGATCTCAAAGTTGGCGACTTTGTGTATGCCGTGGGGACATTAAATGGCGATGGTTCGCTCACTGCGGACGTTGTAGTTATTGTCAATCCACCAGGTCAGTCTTGATGATGGCAGAGTCGTGACCAGGAGCATCTGGTGGTAGATTACATCTAAGCGGAAGTTTTAGGGATGTGGGTATCTTCTGTGAAGAAGATGCCCACTTCTGCATGAGTGAACAGGTAGGATGCGCATGGCTTTACGAGAGGAAGAACGCCAGCCTGTAGTACTGATTGTGGATGATGAGCCGCAAATTATCGAGTTTTTGCGGATGGGATTTGGCTATGAGGGGTTTTGCGTCGGTATCGCCAGAACTGGTCCAGAGGCATTACAGGCTGTGGCAGCTCAACAACCTGACATGGTGATTCTCGATGTGATGCTGCCGGGCCTCAATGGATTAGAGGTTGCACAGCGGATTCGTAAAGCGCATGATACGTGCATTATTATGCTGACGGCGAAGGAAGATGTTGAAGATCGCGTGGCTGGTCTGGATGTTGGGGCCGATGATTATGTGACCAAGCCATTTGCATTCAAGGAGTTGATGGCACGGGTACGTGCAGTGTTGCGCCGGCGTGGCTTGCAGCTTGGTGAACAGCTGACGTTTCAAGGAGTGACGCTCAATCGTGGCACCCGCATAGTCAACCGCGATGGTCGGGTCATTGAGTTGACGCCGCGTGAGTTTGACCTGCTGGAGTTTTTTATGATGCACCCGCGACAGGTGCTGACGAGAAATGCAATCCTGGCGCGTATCTGGGGCTACAATTACGTCGGTGATGACAATGTGATCGAGGTCTATATACGCCATTTGCGTGAGAAGTTGAACGATATTCCTCCACAGTTACTGCAAACAGTACGCGGAGTTGGCTACGTCCTGCGTGGGTAAGGAGGCAGAAATATGGAGCGCTTACACTGGTTCTATGGGTGGATGGGGCGTTTGCCGATTCGTTGGCGGCTTGCGCTGGTATCGTTTGGATTGCTCGCCGGTCTGCTGGCAGCATTGGGCATATTGATTTCTGTGACTGAAGAAAGTGCCTTGCTTGCGAGCCAGGCGAATACCTTAAGTAGCCAGGCATCCCTGGTGGCAGCATTCGATAGACTTGATAAGCTCGATACCTCTCCTTTGCCAGAAAATAAGATATCTCCTGATGCTGCATCAAATGTTATTGCAACGGCACGTAAAATAATTGGCTTAAATAAAAATATAGGAGTATCAGTTGTGGCACCCGATGGAGGCGTTATTGCTGCTGACTATGAAGACACAGGATCGCCTGTGGTTACGCTACAACAGGTGAGCATCCAGCAATGGCTCTCAACGCATACACTGTATATACTGGCAAACGATAGCCAGGGGCAACGTGAACTGGTCATATTGCAGCCTATACAGGAGGCAATAAAACAAGGAAAAGCAGCGCAGCCCGGCACTGTGACGATCGCTTTACTACAATTGAGTACGCCAACTACGCCAGTAGATCAGGCTGTGGAGCAAATGCGCTTAATTCTGGTAATCGGTATTGTAGGTGCTCTGGTTGTAGCTGCGACCCTCACACTGCCACTGATTCGGGGAGCGCTGCGTCCCCTGGTTGAAATGGAGCGCGTCAGCACGCGTATTGCCGATGGGGCATTGTCGTCGCGCCTGAAGGTACCAAAGACACGAGATGAAGTCGGGCGATTAGCCAGCTCTTTTAATAGTATGGTGACGCGCTTAGAGGCGGCATTTGCACGCCAGAAGCAATTTGTCGCCGATGTTTCACATGAGCTCCGCACACCGTTGACAGCCCTTGGTGGGAGCATGGAGATGTTGTTGCTGGAGGCTGATAATGGAGACCCCGATGCATCTCGCCGCCTGGTGCGTGGCATGTATGCAGAGGTTGAGCGCATGCAGCGACTGGTTGCCGATCTGCTGGTCCTCTCCCGCTTAGATGAAGGACAGATCAAGCTGCATGAAGAAAGGGTTGATATGGGCATCCTGGCTGGCGAGGTATATGAGCAGGCCCGACAACTGGCGCGTGGGCAGGAGATGCGCTGCACTGCTGCCTCGTCTTGCCTTACCGTGTGTGGTGATGCAGATCAACTGCGGCGCGTGCTCCTGAATATTGTCGAGAATGCCTTGAAGTTTACACCTGAAACCGGCCAGATCGAAGTCAGCGTTTGTAATGAAGGTACAGATGAGATTGTTGTGGAGGTCTGTGATACCGGTACGGGCATCCCGGAGGAGGCGCTGCCGCACGTCTTCGATCGTTTCTATCGCGTAGATGCATCAAGGACGCGCTCCTCCTCGCAAGCAGGAAGCGGATTGGGTCTTTCGAT
>VBHV01000263.1 GCA_005881995.1 Chloroflexota bacterium
GAGCAACTTCTTCTAAAATCTTCTCAGCAATGGTAATGAGTTGTCCTTCACGTTGGAGAATCTCTGCAAGGGTTCTTTCAGTAAAGTGGGGGAGTTGCGAGGCAATATCGACGATATACTGACATGATTCTTTGATGATACGCTCGTATAAATGCCCTTCGGCTTCGGAAAAGAAATATGATCTGGCAGGATGAGCCAACAGAAGTTGTCTTGCCACTTCTGGCGGCTCAAAGTTTTGCTGCGCAATCACTTCACTTGTAGCAGCATTCAATGTGTCAGCCACAGCCTCCGCTACCGCCATGCGCTCATTTTCTTTTAATAACGCTCCTTCTACCTGGAAAAGTGGCAGCAGGCTCTGGCCTACTTTCTCACCAATTACCTCGAACTGACGCTCGGCCCTTTTTTGCACAAGTCTATCCGCTGTGCGCGTCTTAAGAACATCCACGATGCTTAATGCAGTGTCGGAGATAGGTTCAGATTCGCCCAACCAGCGTTTGAGAATCGCTTTAGCAATTGATGAACCCACATCAAGGGCAAGAACCTCTACAAGCGGCATCGGGAACATCCTCTCATGCACATGATAATCATTGCTCAACAACAGGGAAGAAAACTGTACGATTATGTGTAGTGTAGCACAGTGCATACTCCTTGTGAAGCTCTATTAAAGACGTGGAAATGAATCTTCTGCCCTACTTTTACTGGTTAGGAAGCGCGATGTCTGTGCTAGACAGGGAAGCGGATGAAAATCTGCTATTTTCAAGCGAAATGCCATCAAGCGGTACAACAACATTAAGTGGTGGAGGCTTGCTGAACTGAGCGTAATTTTCATGATTTTTCAACCTTGACCACCGTTTAATGTGGCTGTACCCAATCCAGTAATACTCCCTAAAAAACCAAACCTGCCAGGACCTGTAAGTATTTGTGCACCACCAATTGTAGCTGCAACAATAAGCGTGATGGTGGGTATAAAATCAGTTTGTGCTTGCTTAAGAGATACATTCTTTTCCTCTTTGGTTCGTTAATCATCTTCTTGCTCCTTGTTGCTTCAAATAGTCTCGTATACTAGAATAACGCAACAAAGAGCACTTTGTAAATAATGATAGTGAGATGGTGAACGTTGTTCCTTAAAAGATAGACTCATAAAAGTATGTTGTGTCGCCTGAAGTATTTCACCAACCATCAATCAAGCAGTGTTCCCCAAATCCTAGGGTGAGCCTTTACGGCTCATCCCCACATTAAGTGAGCCTGCTTGCTAGGAAATGCTGACTCAGTAGGGTGAGATGGCCTTTAGCTCATCCTTTTATGTGAATATACAGGGTTAGGTATGCCTGTTCTCGCTATTCCAGGCATTCATCGTTCATCCGGTTTGGACACACATCCTGCTTTACCTCGAAGCTTGAGAATGCTTCGAAGATATGGAGTCCATGTACTCTATGAGCCAGAAATGTAACCACCTAACAATAAGGTTCCAACAGAGAGAATTCTTGATAAATTGGGCAATCTCATGAAGAAACATACCCAATGCCCAAACGAGGTTAAAACAAACCTTCCATCAGGAGTATGATTGAATGAGTCATTGGAGAAACAATGTGGGCATCCTAGGAACGTTCTACCAATGAGACTATGAGATGCTTCTCTCCTCCGACCTCTGTTCACTGTTCAACACACCTTTTTCTCGTAACATGAGATACAGTCGAAGCGAGAGGCCAAGCCACCCACCACCAAAGAGATACCCACCCAGCACATCAGTGGCCCAATGGTCGCCCAGGTAAATCCGTGCAGGGCCAACGAGGGCTACCAGCAGCAGAGGAAGACTCAAGAGGAACTTTTTCCTTGTTTGCATCTCTTGCTTCTGAAGCAGTCCGAGCGCAAACATCCAACCCCACAGACTCACAGAAGATGCGACATCTCCGCTGGGAAAACTCTTCCCCCGCGACTGATTTTTGACGAGGACGAGCCGAACGCTTGGACGCGCGCGATCGACGAGCGGTTTGATCGCTCGTCTTGCCAGCATGCTCGTCCAGCACATCGCGAGGGTCATCACGGCTTCTAAACGCAGGCGCATCTTCCACAAGAGCATTGCCAGTGGGACGGCCAGCACATTCAGAAAGGCTTCTGAGCAGAGGCAGTTGTTTAAAACCTTCACGAAAGAACGCATGAAAGAGGACTGCTCCTTCTGTAGGGTATGGGTGATGGCAACATCAATGGGAGGGGGTCGGTGTTTGTGTATCCACCATGCCAAAGGAACAAAGAGCACAAAGAGTCCACACGATGTAAGAAGGAGTATTCGGTCGCGCCTCAAATCCTGTACTTCCCTTCTCACTGCATTCATGACTCAATCGATTCCCCAACTTCTGCGAGTGAAAAAACCTATCCTCAGAGATCAATGATAGTAGGAACACGTTTCCAGAAGAGACTTTGTTTCGTTTTTCCGCCTTATGTAAATGAAAGAGATCATGCCAGAAGCATTGCGGAATACGCGATAGGGTTTAATTTCGTTGGATATCCATAAGTGTTTGTGATAACCGAAATCCGGCTCATCCTCACATTAAGTGAGCCCGCTTGCTTTGCCGACGAGAGTTGAGAGGAACCACGCAAAGACGAACTATTGACAGTGCCGCCTTTTCTGGCGACGAGCACAGATCGAGCAACAAAAAGCGAGTATCTACTGCGGATACCCGCCGACTCTACACGACTGGAGCTACTCACGCGCAGAAGAAACTAGCTCTAACTCTTCATACCGAAAAGTCACGATAGACTTATCTGAAGGCACAGCTGTTTGCACACCTTCCAACTCAACGTGGTGGGAGCGGACCGGTTCGGGGACCATGCCCGTCTCGTCTACTGACCGGACGACACCTATCAGCCCGTGATAAGGACTCGTCTTACTTACCACACGGACCTTATCGCCTACCTGAAACGCTTTGTAACTCATGCGTTGCCTCCTACTTAGCATCAAGACTATCAGCCTGTGCTAACACGGCCACTCCTACCCTTTACATACCACCCACAGGCCGCTTCCGGTGGTTGGTCTTCGGGGTAGGTAAACAAGCCTAAGCCAGAAGGCAATACCCTACTATATTGCCACCAAGACTCACTATCTTCACGTATCAGATGACGTTCTAGTTTCCATACATGGAGGACCATTCTGTCTGAGCAAGGTTCCGCTGAAGGCCACCCGTTGCGCCTTTTGCACTACGCAACTGCCACCAGTGGAAGAGGCAGCGCCAGTAGCACAAAGAACTTAGAAACGAGAGGAGACCAGTGAGGTATGCAAGCAGAGGCTATGTACGATAGAGAATCCTCTGCCGTAATAAATCGAAATTGGCTCTGCCGTAGACTTGTCGTTTCTGCAACTTCAAGCGGTTCACCTGAGCCTCCACCTGACCATTTGAACGAACTGTCAACTACACCTGATAACATGAATGGTGAGCATTGCTTTACCATTACTCACCCCTTTCATCCTCTGTGTGGCCAAACCTTTCCCCTGCTGTCCCAGCGCTTTGCTTGGGGAGAAGAGCGTGTCTTCTTTTCTGATCCGCACACACACCAGGTCCGCTCCCTGCCACTGGCCTGGACGAATCTCGCCCTGCCTGATCCTTTTCTGATTG
>VBHV01000264.1 GCA_005881995.1 Chloroflexota bacterium
CGTGGCATGATAGTTGCTCCTGATCGATGCAATAATATACTCTATACAGATACTACAGGATCGAGTGACCTATGTCAAATCTGGAATCACCGGCATCACCACGCGCCCTCTTTTTGGGCATGCAGGGCAATTTTTCGCATCCACCGTTGCGGGCCTTATTAGAAAGCGACATTGAGGTACGCGCGATAGTGATTCCAGCGCGCGATCAGCACCCCGCGCAAGCAGCCATGCGTCGATTAGAACCTCCACCGAAAACTCGTTCTTTGCTGCCAGTCCTCCATTCTTCGCTGCACACCTCTGTTGCGCACATCGCATGGGAGCGAGGTATCCCATTATGGGAAGTCCAGCGCATGTCCAATCCCGAACCGCTTGCCGTATTTGCCGCCTATCAACCGGACGTTCTGTGCGTCGCCTGCTTCTCCCTCTATATTCCGCGCAGCATCCTGGATATCCCTCGCCTGGGCTGTCTCAATGTCCATCCCTCGCTTTTGCCAGCCAATCGCGGCCCCGACCCGCTGTTCTGGACATTCCGCCAGGGAATGCGGCAAACAGGCGCCACCATCCACTTGATGGACGAGGGACTAGATAGCGGCCCGATTGTGGCACAAGAACGTGTTGAGGTTCCCGATGGCATTCGCTACGCCCAGTTGGAAGCGCAATGTGCTGAAGCTGGTAGTAAATTGCTGGCCCGTTCGGTCTGGGAACTCTATCAGGGGACGGCTGTTCCCAGAACCCAGGATAAATCACAAAGCAGCTATCTTCCTCTGCCCTCAAGCGAGGATTTTGTGGTGCCAGTAGCTCAATGGGACGCTCGCCATGTCTACAACTTTATTCGAGGTGTGGCTTCCAGAGGTGAACTGGTTCAACTACTGATTGACGGCCAGAAAATGTTGGTAACAGATGCCATTTCCTATAGCCATAAGAATACAAACATTGATCCGAAAGCCATCACTGAGGAGGCAGATAGGGAGGTATCAGTACAATGTAGGGACGGGTGGGTAAGAGTGAAACTTTAGGGCCTCGAACTAATTCCACGTTCTCGACTGATTGACCTGTTCTTTCTCACGGAAAGCCCTTTCAAGGTCAACCTGAAAGCAATTGGCCAGGTCCAGGAGATAGCTCAGCACATCGGCGAACTCCTCTTCGAGTTCCAGCTTCTTCTCTCTGGCCTGCTCCTGGTATAGTCCTTTCGTCTTACGAATGGCCTTGGCTAATTCACCAATTTCCTCGGTAAACAGTAAAAACTTCTCTGCGTACGTATCCTTTGTCCATCCACGCTCCTGGCACACTTCGTCCAGGTAGCGCTGCAGGTCTTTCAGGGTTGGATTTTCTGGTAAAGAAGCCATAAATTCCTCGCTACAATAATTCGTTACAGTTCGTTTCAAGATAGTCGTAGTATACATGATGTAAGCACGAAGCGCGCTACATGACCAACAGATTTTGGCCCGATGGTTGGCTTACTACCATAGGTTGTGCGCGGGCATAGAAGAATCAGATCAGCGTTCCATTCGACGGCACAGTTCACAATCTCGCGTTCTGGCCGTCCCCTGCGCTGTAGGCGTTCTGCTCCAGCGAGATAGCGAGAACCTTCTTCAAGAATATCCTGTGCGGATGCTTCCTCAGCCTGCCGTAATTGCTCGCGTCGACCGGGAGCCAGTTCCGCCTGTCGCAGAAAACGCTCGCGCTGCCTTTCCATCTCTCCATGCGGCCCGCTATCGATCACATACAGCAGTCCGATGGCAAGCGTATCAGGACGCAGCATCGTTGTAATAGCTTTGCTCAGCGCTTCAATATTCGTACCATCCAGGCAACATAAGACTCTCATTTTTTTGTCTCCTAGCGTAGTAAAAGCCAGATTGTCAGCGAGCCAGCCAGCAACATGAGCGGCGTGACCAGAATACCAACTTTGAAGTAGTCCAGTGATCCTACAGTGGTTAAATTTGGTCCAAGATCACAGCCAAAAATGGTTGCCGCGATAAAGCCCAGTCTTGTAGTGGTGGAAGTGTGTTGTACGCCCTGAAGCGCAGAAGTCAGGACGACCGCCATCGGCACGTTATTAATAAGATTCGTGCCAAGTGCTGCTCCCGCTGTGCCTACCATGACCGCCCCAAAACTGCCTCCTCCTGATAGATGAAGCAAAAGCTGCCCAAATTGAGCTGTAAGGTTCGTTTCCTCAACCGCCCGCACAACGATGAACATGCCCGCGATAAACCCAAAAATTGACCAGGAAATATGCCTGCTCACCTCCTGCGCATTCATCTGCTTCCAGCCCAACGCTCCGATCAATAGGAGCGCGGCGCCTGCGAGAGCCACGATTGAAAGCGGAAACTGGAAAGCAGAGGCAATAATATAGGCCAGCGCTATTCCTGGTAAAACGACGCATGTGTACCGGAAATAGGTTGGGTGCCGAATTGTGGCTGCTTCTGAAAGACGTTTGATATCGAAGCGCCCGCCCAGTTGTCGACGGTACAGGATGAAGAACACGATCGTATTGATACTGATAACAACCAGTGACGGTATGAACAACAAACGTACATAAGTCCAGAGATCGAGTGAGAACGTTGAGAGTACAATAATGTTGATCGGATTGCTTACAGGCAATAGAAACGAAGCGGTATCAGCAATAAAGGTGCAGGCAAACAGAAATGGCAGCACAGGCAGCCGCAGGCGTGTTACCAGTGTATAAACGATAGGGGTGAGAATAAGCGCGGTAGCATCATTCGAGAGAACCATCGAGATCAGGCTGCCCAACAGGAAGGTATTGAACAATAAACGCCGGGAACTACCGCCGGACAAGCTAGCAGCCTGCACCGCTAACCAATCGAAGAGACCAGCAGCCTCGGCCAGCGCGGAGAGCGCCATCATCCCCAGAAAAAAGAAAAAGACATTCCAATCCTTCAGCAATACTATGGCTGCATCTAAGGGATTGATCAGGCCAAGCAGTAACAGCAGGCCCGCCCCTGCCAGCGCAATCCTGGCCTCATCCAATTTGAACGGGCGAATCATGATGCCAGCCAGGGTAACTATGGCTATCAGTGAAACAAGGAGTGTCCTGGCGAGAGCGGGTAAATGGAAAAATAGAAACATAACACCATGTGCTTCGTTTGCGAATAGTTGAGACTCGGTCTATTACCTACACTATTCACGAGTGAAAGAAGTGTCATGTTGTTTCTGTTCGCTGGTCGTTGTGGAACGAGCCCATGCTGACTTTGAGTTATCACCATGGGCTCGTTTGATCTCAATCACCTGTTCTGAGGTGGATAATCATGCGGGTTTGCAAGCTGAGTACGCTCATACTGGCCTGCTGGCGGAGGATATGCTGGATATTGCGGTTGTTGCGGGTACTGTGGCTGTTGAGGGGCAGGATACGATGAATTTGGTGGGTACTGCTCCGCAGGTGGCGTATACTGAGGGTACTGTTGCTGCGGCGAGTATTGCGGTGTCTGCTGTGGAAATTGCCCGTATCCCGGGTATTGAGCCGGGTTGGTATAGGGCTGCGCATACTGGTTTGCTTGCCCCGCAATGGCCGATGGTGCAGCTTGCCCTTTTCTACGCGCGCGTATAGCGGGCCAGAAGAATACGAGGGCCAGGAGAGCTGCGCCGAGCAGGAAGAGGACTATACCCCCCGACCAGTTGTTCTGATAGAAGCCGTTAGGATTCTGCAGTTCCTCCGATGAACTAAAAGTATGCGGATTCTGGCCATTGCTGTCGTACACAGTAATTTGCTCTACGGTATGAGCCGGACCTTTAAGGTGTGTGCTCGAATTGGTTGAGTTCACGTCGATATCCGTCGTTTGGTCAGGTCGGTAAACAAAATCGATAAGGCCGTTACTATTATTGAACGCATTAGAATTGAAGGCTGGCGTGAAATCTGTTTCGTTCACTATGTAAAGATCCGCGCTTCCCTTCAATTGCATATAGCCATTATTATCCCCATTACCAGAGAGATAATGCACAATAGTCTGCTGCTTCAAGGTTTGATAGGTGACAGTATGCGAACTGATACCATAAATGAGTCCTGAGAGTGCGAGGATTGCGCCGACAATGATGAGCCCCCATCGCTTTGTAAGCAGGTAGATTGCTAGACGAATCAAGGTAAAACTCCTTTGATGAGAGATGATGTACTAGACCTTACTATACTCGACGGATGACCTGCACTATGGTATCATCGTAGCTGTCATCATAGGTATATTCTAAAGGATAGGCAAAACTGTGTATCTGAAACGCTTGGAAATGCTGGGCTTTAAAAGCTTTGCTGTGCGCACGGTGTTGGAGTTTAGCACGGGCATTACGGCGGTCGTGGGACCAAATGGCGCGGGGAAGTCAAATGTGGCGGACGCGGTGCGCTGGGTGCTGGGAGAGCAGAGTATGCGCCAGTTGCGTGGAAAAAAGAGCGAGGATATCATCTTTGCCGGTGGGCATGGCAAATCCGCGCTTGGCATGGCCGAGGTATCGCTGACGCTTGATAACAGCACCGGGTGGGTGCCTTCGGAATACAGCGAAATCACTGTCACGCGTCGCAGCTACCGTTCAGGCGAGAACGAGTACCTCATCAATAAGCAGCGAGTGCGCCTTAAAGATATCGTGTTGTTGCTGGCGCAGGCGCGCATTGGCCACGACTCGTATACAGTCGTTGGACAGGGTTTGATCGATGCCGCCCTCAGTTTGCGCGCCGAAGAACGACGCGGCCTGTTTGAGGACGCGGCAGGCATTCGACCCTACCAGGTGCAGCGAACCGACTCCGAAAATCGCCTGCGCCAGACTGAGCAAAACCTGGAACGCCTACGCGATATTGTGAGCGAAATCGCGCCACGTCTGGAACCACTGGCGGAGCAGGCGCGCCGCGCAGTGGAGTACAAGCAGCTCACGGGCGAATTGCAGGAAGTCCTGTTCACCTGGTATGCCCTGCAATGGAGGCGCCTGCGCACCACGCGAGAACAGGCAGAGACGGCTGAGCAGGCGATGGCGCAAAAGGTTCAGACCATGGAGCAGGCATTGCAGGCCGTCGATCAGCGTAAAGACTCATTGCGCCTTCAAAGGCTGGAGGCCCAAACCAGCATTGTACGAGCGCGTGAAGCATCCAATGAGGCCAACGCCGTCGCGCAGCGTATCGAGCGTGAGATGGCAGTGAGCCAGGAGCGCGTCGTTGGTTTAGAGCGGCAACGCGGTGAGCAGCAGCAGGAGGAGCGGCGACTGCGCGAACGGCTGATTGCCGCGCAACAGCAGATCATCGACCTGGAAGAACAATGCGATCAGGCCGACGAAGCGATCGACACGGATGCCGCGTCCCTGGCAACTTTAGAGGCCCAGGTTGCGCAGGCGCAAAAATTATTTGAGATGGATGAGCGCCGCTTGCGTTCGACGCAAAGTGAACTCATTCAGGTGCAGGCGCGCCTGGGGGCAAGCCAGTCCGACCTGGGAAGGCAGCAGAAGCACCTGGGTGAGCGGAACCGCGTGCTGGCGGCACGCCGCGATACCATCGCGCAATCCCAGCAGACCATCCGCGTACTGGAGACGCGCCTGGTCGAAGAGCGCGTCCAACTTACTACCGCGCGCAACGAAGAGCAGCAAATCACCCAACGCAAACAAGCCATTGCCCGCGCCATTGCTGATGCACAGCAGGAGATTGAACGCTTGAAAAACGCCCTGAACGAAGCGGAGCGCCAGCGGCGCACCGTTTCTGATCGCCTGAACATGCTCAAGAACTGGCGCACGAGCCTGAGTGGGTACAGTGATGGCGTACGTGCTCTTCTGCGAGCACCCGCGGGCAAACTCACTGGTCTGATTGGCCCTGTTCCACAGTTGGGGATCGCGCCTGTTGGCTTGGAAAGCTCGCTTGAGGCCGCGCTGGGTCCCTATTTACAGGCGGTCGTGGTACAGGCGATAGATGATGCGCGTTCCTGCCTGGATTACTTACAGCAGTCCAAAGCGGGA
>VBHV01000750.1 GCA_005881995.1 Chloroflexota bacterium
GAGTCACGGCGGGCGACGCAAGCGTCCCAACCCCACATCCGCACCACCCCCGCCCCTACAAAATGTACCCGACGTATTTGTGAAAATCCATTAACGCGTCCCTACAGTTAGCCTCCCCAGTGGAGGACATCGCTGACGGTGATGACGACCATCAGGGTCAGCAGGATTGCCATGCCCACAAAGTTGATAATTCCTTCCCGTTCGGGTTTCAGGCGTTTGCCACCGCGCAGAATCTCGATCAGGATGAGTAGGACGCGCCCACCATCCAGGGCCGGGAATGGTAAGATGTTGATGATTGCCAGGTTGAGGCTCAAGATGGCCGTCAGACTCAAGATGGGCCACCAACCGAGATCGGGGACACTTGAGGCCACTTCGCCTGTGATTTTGACGATGCCCACCGGGCCGGCAAGCTGGGGTTTGATGACACCTGCGATCATCTGCGCGATCTGGTTGATAAAATCACCGGTGATGGTAAAGGTATGCACAAAGCCCTTAAAGGGGGCCTGCCAGAGGGGAGAACTCACGAAGACGATTTTTTCCTCGACTCCCATTGGTCCCTGACCAGATGGTGGGTGTTCGCGCACGTTGACGATAGTCGTGATGATCTGAGAGCTTCCGGTGTGCCGTACCTGCATCGTAATCGGTAGGGTGTTATGCTTGTTATTATCTGCCGCGATGGCATTCGTAACGGCGGTCTGTAAATCGGTAAACTGTTGCACGGGTTTGCCGTTCACGGAGACGATGGTATCGCCGGGTTGCAAGCCAGCCATTGCCGCCGGAGAGCCTGGGACGACTTTGCCGATCGCTGACGGGAAGGTTGGCTCGCCCAGACCGTAGGCGAAGGTGAAGAGGATCATGGCCAGGATGACGTTCATGGTGACGCCTGCGACGAGCACAATGATGCGCTTGCCTGCCGTTTTCGCGGCGAAGCTTTGTGGGTCGTAGTTGCCGCTCGGATCATTCACATCGCCGTTTTCGCCCGGCATGCGTACGAAGCCGCCGATTGGCAGGAAGTTGATGGAATAGATGGTATGGTGAGGTGCAGGTGCCGCTAAAAGGCGATTGCTTGCCCGCGCCATAGCTGTCTTCGGCGTTGCGCCCACCGCTGAACCAGATGACTTCCCAGCCGCCGGTATTGCGTTTACGAAATCCTACGAGGCGAGGGGGAAAGCCTATGCCAAATTCCTCGACACGTATGCCCGCCCACTTTGCTGTGATGAAGTGGCCAAATTCATGTACAAGTACGCATATGCCAAAGACGGGTATGGCGGCGAGTAAGTACCAGTTATTCATAAAGACTTCCTTTTATTGATAGTTCCTATTCAGACGCGATGCATTGAGCTTCTCTATCTACCGCGTTAATGCCTGTCACATTTGTTAGCATTACATTTTTAGTATGATGAATCATGTCCCTACATTCAACATCTTACCATAAAATTCCTGGGTGGTTCGACGTGCCCAGGCTGTTGCTTCCAGGATGGTTGGGATGTCTGGTTGTTCGATGGATTGGTGGCGTTCGAGTACGGCTTCGATCAGTTCGGCGATGACTGGGAAGCTGATTTTTCCGGCGAGGAACAACGCAACCGCCTCTTCGTCAGCTCCCACCAGGACAGATGGATAGGTACCCCCGCGCTTCGCGGCTTCCAGGGCCAGTTGGAAGCAGGGGAAGCGGGCTGTGTCGAGGGCTTCGAAGTTGAGACGCGCTACTTCAGGCCAGTTTAGCTCGCGTACCAGACCTGTGCCGGCGGTGTCCAGGCGGGCCGGGTAGCTCAGGGCTTCTTGGATGGGCAGGTGCATGCTGGGTAGGCTGGCCTGCATCTTTATGGAGCCATCGACAAATTCGACCATGGAGTGAATGATGCTTTCCGGGTGGACGACGACTTCGATGCGCTCGTAGGGTATGTCAAAAAGCCAGTGCGCTTCAAGTACCTCCAGACCTTTGTTCATCAGGGTGGCGGAGTCTATGGTTATTTTTGGCCCCATACGCCAGGTTGGATGGGCTAAGGCCTGTTCTACTGTGACCGAGCGCACCTCTTCGAGCGAAGAGCGGCGGAATGGGCCGCCGGACGCTGTTAGGATGAGACGTCGAATCTCCTGGGTATCTTCCCCGCGCAGGCATTGCCAGATGGCGCTGTGTTCGCTATCCACCGGTAAGATTGAGACGTTCTGCTCGCGGGCGGCCTGCATAACCAGGTGTCCGGCCATGACCAGCGTTTCTTTGTTTGATAGGGCGATGGTTTTTCCGCCGCGAATGGCGGCCAGGGTTGGCTGTAAGCCTTTCAAGCCCGATGTGGCGGCAACTACGATATCGACGTCGGAATGTGTTGCCACAGCGAGCAGTCCATCCTCGCCGAGCAATACGC
>VBHV01000265.1 GCA_005881995.1 Chloroflexota bacterium
GGCAGGTCTCGATAAACTGATCGTCGTAGAGCTGCGACAGGTCCTCTTCCAGCACCTGTATCGAATCCGCAATTACGGATAACAGCGCTTTTAAGGGCTTATCCCCGCGCTCTATATCCTGTATGCGATAGATGGCAGGGAGCAGGTTATACAATTGATCGAGGTCGAAACTCACGGTATCACCTCCAGAGCATCAAAAGGAACCGTATCTGCTATAAGCAGCTCGGCAGCCGAGACCTCACCATGCGAGCCGACAGTGGGTATGGCGGCTACGAGGGTTGTGTTCAATGCAGGCGTGTCCTCCAGGCGGTAAAGGTGGTATACACCGGCTGTGACTACTCCCGGCACATCCTGTATAACATTAATCACCTCTTTCAACGTCACAGCCTGGCCGAAGGAGCGGTTCTCGAACGAGAAGTAGGAGCGAACCGTGGTCTGCACCCTTTGCAGGACATCTGCCTCGGCAAAATCTGGCTCCACCTTGATACGAGCACCGATTCTGAAGAGAGCCTTGCGATACGATTGCAACCGAAGAGTGATGGTTGGATCACCCGCCTTTTGCATGGCGAAAAAGATGCGTATGTAGAGCGGATCGTCCTGCGCAATCTCTGCACCCCCAGTGCCCGCGAGCGTCACAAACATGCCGCGCAACCGACTGGTTGCAATCAACGTGGCGAGCACTTTCGCGACGCCGGGAAAGCTGCGCGCAAAGTTTTCATAGTCCGCGACCGAAACGACGCGATTGAGGGTCAACACCGTAAGCGCGGCATTACTGCGCGCATCACCGGCGGTCTCCGGGTCTTCCGCGCCAAGGGGCGCCTGTGGATTGCTCACGCTTTTCACACCCAGCGGGCGTGTAATGAGCTGGGTAATCTGATTCGCCGTGACGTGCCCCGAAGTGCCGCTCCCCTTGCGATAGGTTGCCCGTACATTCTCCTGACCATTGGGCAGGCGCGCGCCGCTTTGTCCATCGCCAAACTGAATGGTAGTTTTACCATCGGCACCCGTGCGAGTCACAAAGACGCGATCGCGCGGGCCATGGCCGAGGAGCGTTGGAACCTCTTGCCATTGGATATCATTGACGTAGACCTGAAGAGTTGAGACGATGCCGCCAGTCGTGGCGTTGTGCAGATAGGTGAGCGGTCCCTGGCGCAGGGTGAAGCGCTGGTATGCCTGGCTGGTATCGCCATTGCCCAGTAGCTCATCCCGCACGGTTTCCCCCTGCGTAGCGCGAGCGATATTGGCATAGACCGTCACCGTTTCCGGTTTGTATGTATTCGCGAGGTTATCTTTCAAGGTGAGAGTTGTCAATCCACCTGGATAGCTGGCATCAAATGTAGTTCCCGCCAGCACTGCAACCTCGCTCGTCTGCACACCATCCAGGTCGGCGAGTTCGCCCGCAATCAGAATGGTCTTACCAGGTTGCAGCCCATGGTACAGGCCTGGCACATCGATGGACTTATTCTGCACAGGAACACCAATGGGAAGCTGGGCCAATGACAGCTTCTCACTTTGTCCATAGACAGTTATCTGCCGGATGTCGGTCATGGTCGCCGGACTCGCCTGCTCGGTTGTCGCAAGTTTGAGCCGTGTTACCTTGCCGCTCAAGGTGTAATTGACCAGGCTGGTTTCGGCGGTCGAATCCACGCGCGCAATGTTGACGCTTCCACCCGGATGTACCACCGCCACCCAGCTCTTGCCCGGAATCTGGGGGTAGCTCCTATCCAGGTCGAGTACGTTTTGTGGCTGCGGCACAGGAGCCGTCGAACCCGCAACTATAATGGGGGACGTTGTTGGCAGGAACGGCCAGTCGGTGAAGTCAGACATCGCTGTTTTGTCATTGGGATTGAGTTGTTGGTAGCGTTTATAGTAAGGAGTGCGAGCCGCGTCGGGCAGAGCCTGCCAGTCCGGAGCGTTATTGCCAAACAGTGAGGCGTGCACGCGCAAGGCATAAACGCCCGTCACATCTTCCGGCGCTGCCCCATTCTGGGACGGGGCAGCAGCGCTGGCAAGCACATCTTGCAGAGACCACTTCTGCACGGTGGCATAAGCGCTCAGGTCGCGTTCATTCCACACCTGACCGCGCAAAACGGTATCGACCGTAGAGTTATTGAGCGCCTGCGGCGCCGTATAAGAAAATGTTGAAGGCCTGGCGCTGGCGCCATTGCTCGATGGAGCAGCCGGCGATGCAGTCACTACGGGAGAAACCGCGGCGAGCTGCTTCTGGCCACCTGACCCATCACCCGAGACGACTGGTACGGCTGTTTTGGCAGTGGGTGGCTGCCCGCCTGACCCATCAGCCCCATTCCCAGATACGGAGGGTACCGGTGGGTTGGAAGGGGATAAATCTTGTTTCTCCCCGCTACCATTGACGGGCGGTATATCTGTAAGTATGGCATCTTCAAGGAAGACCGTTGTCTGCTGGGCGACGGTATCCACTACTACATTTTGAATGAAGCGTAGAGCTTTTGAAGTGCCAGAAGCAATGATCAGCAGCGCATCGCCTGCATGCAGATTAGCGCTTATCCCTTGCAACTGCAGCGAGGGCATACTGGTACTTAGCGGCTGCGACCGCGTTTTACGGGGGACAATTGCATTCCATGCCGAACGAGCCTCAATGGCCTCGACAGTTTCAAACACCTGGGGGCTTTCACCTGGATTGGGCAGGCTCTGCGCCTTTGTGCCAATGTCGATAATGGCCCTTCCAGGCGAGCCGGGCGTGTTTTCCAGGGTGAATGCCAGGTAGGTGTCTGCCGCCACACCTGGTCGCAGTTCATAACTGGCGGAGCGAGCTAACTGCAACAGCGAGAGGTACTCGCTGGCGGTACGCGTATATGACTCGTTAGCGATGCGTTCCTGGTAGAACGTCAACACATCACATACAACGGCCCAGGAGTCGAGCAGCGCAATGGAGAAATCATCGGTACTGCGTGTCTTCAGGCCGCTCAAGGCCGGTTGACCCGCAGCAGAGAGCTTCGCGAGCATGCTCTGCTTAAACTGATTGTAGGTACCCACACGATACGAAATCGCCGGTAGACCAGCTGGGTTGAAAATTTCTGCCGGTGTCTGTGTGCGTAACCCCTCACAACAGTTGCAATCGTCAAGGTTAACATCACTCATTTGCCGCCCTCCACAACTAAGCGAAAGATGCCATGTTCTTGAAAGTTGGGATCATTTTCAAGGCGCGCGATTTCCATCCAATCCATCACCAGCGAGCCATCGTTCAATCCCTGTGAACTGGGGAAACCCTGACGCTGGAAGGTGGTGACTTCTACCGATGCGACACCGGGAACGGCCAGCGCAGCGGAGCGCAATGGACTGAGGTAAATCGTTTGACCGAAAGAGAAGTTATCCGGGTAAAAGTAGCCGCGTCCACCACCGGGCAGGATGCGACTACTAAACACATCCTGCAGCGTGGACTTTACCCTGTTACGAAAGTAGTCATCTTTTACCTGCACGATCATCTCGATCTCCAACGAGACGTAGACCGGGCCAACAATGGCGAGATCAGAGCCAGCCAGGCAATACTGCTGCATCCGTGCAGAGAGTTTCTGCTTATACGCCTCGTCAACCAGCGCACCCCGCACACGCTCCACCGCCAGGTAGGTCGTATACCAGCTCCCTGTCCAACGCTGAACCGCGGCGGCTCTCTTCACGGTAGAGTCACGCTGCACGAGCTTCACATAATCATCTGTTGTCACCGCCCGCTCCTGCGCAAGGAAAGCGCTGGATGCCATCTGACGCACATCCTCAACGCTCTCCGGCTCGACGCCTCCACGCGCAGGTAAGGGATTGCGCACCGAGATAATACGCGTATCACTGCTCACAACATGCACCAGGGAATCCGCTCCAATGTTGCCCTGCACGCCGTTGCCGGTACGATACGTAGCGGTAAACTGTGTTTTTGGCACAGGGAACATGCCATGCCGTCCATCACCGAAGCGCAGGTAGGTAGTTCCATCCGACTCAATCTCAACCACAAATGCGGGTGCCGTTGCCTCGCTTTGTAAGAGATCGGGTTGCGCTTGCCAGGTGACGGGCTGTTCGTCTGGCAAGGCGCTCGTTAAATGGAGCGCTGGCAACGCCACAGCGCCAGCATTCATGGCGTCCCAGTTTATGGTAGCGTTTGCCGACTGAGACGAATAGCGGTCGACAGCGGGTCCAACAAATGTAAGGGGGGAATACTTCAACGACGGATAGTAGCGCGGCAGCACCGGTATATTGGCGATGGGCTGGCAACGATCGCCTCCCCAGGCTGGCACCTTGAAAAGTACGGGTGAAGCTTCCGGTACGGGATCAAATTGCTCAGCAACGCTCACGTTTTCGATATACTGCTGACCATGCTCAGGCGCGGTCGTGGCAGAGATACACAGCGGGAAAGGCAGCGCATCCTCAATATGCCACTCAATCTCCGTAATCGGTAGAGAATAATCCGTAGGGGCGCGATTTATCACGCCCTCTTTGCCCGCTTGCCGCCCTGCTGCCTCATCTTTTACACTCTCTTTCTCACTCGTTTCTGAAGTTTCATGCTCTGTGCGCTTACTCTCGACCTCGACATCGCCTCTACGCTCCTCGACGGCTTCGACCTCCTCGGTGCGCTCGCTTTCACGACTTTTCACCTCTACCCTGGCCGTCTCGCCCTTTTCTGAAAGAGTCTCTTTGAGCGATACAGATGTCCTTTTGAGTGTGTCATCCTCGTCTTCAAGTATTTCTTCCTGCTTACGATGGCCCTTTTTGCCAGTTTCGATGACCTCAACCTCCTCGTTTTCATGTTTCTGTTCGCTCTTCTGCGCAACCTCGATGGTCTCGACCTTACCCGCGTCTTTCACTACCTCTTGCGTTTTTTCAGCAATCTTTATTTCATCGCCCTTAATCACCTCCCTGGCCTCTTCCTTCTCTTCGATGACCACCGTTTCAAACGTTGGGGGAGCGGCATCTACGTTGGATTGCATGAGCAGTTTGCCGTATAGGGACCGAATACCTCCTCGAAAATTAATACATCGCCAGCCCTCAATTTCGGGTAATCACCCAGCAGCGTTGCTCTGGTCGCGCCTTTGGGCAGGCAGCAATCGCGCGCGCCCCAGGTGTAGAAGTGCAGTTCGTTATGCGCCTCATACAACTCGTCAACGTCATACATCAGCTCAAACACCGTCGGATGCAGGGCGAGTGCCTGGTTATACGCCGGCAAATTGGGAGCAACCACCGGACTCAACCAATCAACGCACGTCAGGAACTGCATCCCCTTTCGTGGGGGTGGGGGCAGATCTGGATGTGGGGTTGAGACGCTTGTGTCGCTCGCGTCGCCTAGCGAAGGTCCTCCCGCTGGATTCGCTATATCTGCTTTCACAATGATCTGCACCCATGTTCGAGCATTGGAACCCTCAGAAATAAAGTAATCAAGCAAACGGGCGTGGCGTCGGATCGAGATGCGGCGACGGGCCGTGCCCAGGTACGACTCGGTAGCAATCACATCCTGCCGGTAGCTCAGGTAGTCGCCAACGTACGCCAGGAGTTCAACCAGCATCACCCCGATGTCGGCGGGGCTACGCTCGGTCCATTGCGGCAGAAGAACCGACAGGCGGTCGAGCATCAACTCGCTAAAACCGGCAAAGTCCTTCGCCAGGTAGTTGATCTCTGGCTGCTCCGGGATTTCAGGCGCGCAGGGCGGCGAAGTCTCGCAATCAAAATTGTTCGGCGCTTCGATCTTGAAGGTAAAATCAACCGTTGTCAGCAGAGGATCGAACTGCGGACCTCGAACGCCTGGCAGCAGGCGCAGCGTGTAGGACGAGAAGTCACCCGCTTTGTTCACCTGTGCGGCTATGACATTGGACTGTCCATTCGCGCCGATGGAGACGCTAGTTACTGCGATATCGCGAATACGCTCGCCGCCCTCGATCTTGACGTTTTCCCTGCCCAGCAAGGAAGCATCACCCAAGGGTTTGATACAGTAGACGTAGAGCGTACGCAGTCGCGCATCTCCTGGAACGGTGGGATCGTCGGACAGTTCCAGGTAGTCGATGCCATTTAAGGTTGGATGTTTGCGCACTGCTTCCTTGCGGCGATCATCACAGCATGAATAGAGCATCTTACGTGCCTCCCCTCACAAACTGGTCTATTTGCCGCTCCCGCGTCTGTCGCACGACATACTGTACGAACACACTCAGGGTCGAGTCTACATTCTGTACTTCGACGGCTTCGACCTCGATCACGCCACCCATCCACTGTTGGAGCGAACTCTGCACCAGGGCCTGGGTAGCGGCAGCCTGTGCGTCGCTATTAGGCGAGAAGATCAGGCGTGGGATATCACATCCGAAGGTTGGGCGGTTTACGCGCTCGCCAGGGGCCGTGAACAGAATCTGCTCGATCAGGTCGCGAATGTGCTTTTGATCGCTGGCAACGGCGGTGCGCCCACCTCCATCGAAATGAAACGGATAATCAATCTGCATCACATCCCCTTTACTCGTACTTGTGTCATGATGACATTCAGCCCGGTACCAGTTGGCACACACACAGCAACGCTATCTCGCAGCAGAACCGGCATGCCTCCCACCTTGACGCGCACCGCAGCAACGACCCAATTGCCGGTAACACACGGCCCGTTGTTAATGGGCGGCGGCGGTAACGTACAGCCAGCAACCACATAAGGGATCGGCTGTGTCGTAACCGGCTGACCTCCTACCTTCACCCGTGGGTTGGGCGAGGTTGGCTGCGCCTGACCTGCATGCATACATAAAACCGTTGCTCCCAGGTGAAGCAGATAACCTGGCATTACGTCACCTCCAATGCACCATTGTTAACCGACACGCTTGCCGGGGAAAGCTCGACAGTGGAAGCGGCATTGGTGAGCTTCATGCTACTAGACAGCGCGATGGTGGCTTTGCTGGCATTGTCGATCGTAATGGTGCCGCCCTTGCCGTTGTCGATCTTGATACCGTCGGAATTCATGATGATTTTTTGACCGGCCGATGTTTGCAGAGTGATGCCGCCGCTGCCTTCTGTGTCATCGAGTAGCATACTGTGCCCACCGGCGGTTTTAATCAGTACTTTTTTATAGGGAGGATCGCCGAGGTCCGAGGCCATTTCGCTCGCCGCTCCCCACCAGCAGCCGGACCAGATGGGATAATCTGGATCGCCCTGCTCGAACTCGATCCACACACCGGCGTTTACAGTAGGCAGCGCGAAGAAGCCCATGCCCTTGCCGCCAAAGGGGGCGCACGGCATGGCCCAGCCGCTCTCAAAGTCTCCCAGCACATCGGGTACATGCGCCCGGATGCGCCCTATTTTGAGCGGGTCTTCGATGCTTGTGACGACGCCGCGATATTTTCCGAAAAAATTCTCCATTAGCGTACCTTTTTTTCTTTCGCACCAACGCCCTCTCGGCTTAATGAGAAACTTTGTGTAAAGCTGCCTCTTTCGATAGTGTGGGTGACGCGGCGCACATAGTAGTTACCATTGTACGAAGCTCCCACCCCACGCACGCCTACCAACCCACCCGCCCGCAGGATGTACCCGTAGCGTTCCGTATCGAGTTGACCTTCGCCCGTTACCGACCTGGAATTGTCGATCTTCAGGGCATCACCGGCGAGTGAGGCCTGCCTCGAGGTGCGCTGCCATCAATTTCGTAGCAATACTGTTCGCATCATCGGCGTTGTCCGGGTTGCAAGTGGTTGCAAGTTTGAGGATGATGAAGATGCCGCATTGATCTGCTTGTTCCCAGGATCAATGTAGGAGCCTTTGACGTCGACCGGCGTCAAAGCATTGTGCGAAAAGGACAGCGATGTGACATTAGTGGCTGAACCCATGTTCATCGTCAGGGCAT
>VBHV01000266.1 GCA_005881995.1 Chloroflexota bacterium
TAGAGGATTACAAAAGCGGCCACTAAAAAAGGGACGATGATCACCGAGACCCATCTTGTTTCTGGGAAGATGCGATCGTTACGCACACGGGTTCCTCGAACGTTTTCCACGTTTCCAGTGCTCTCCATAACAACCCTCCTTTCGTGAAGGTGCTTTCACACTCACACTTGCAATCGTCATGACTGCTCAGTTAGTTTAGCAGAAGCCGACGCAAATGTACAGGTCATCAGCATGGCCGCTTTATTCTAGGAGATATTGCACACCAGGGTCAAGTCTCATCTGGTACACCTGGTTATAGAAAGGGTGGAACGAGGAAAAAATCGAAAGAGAGGAAGGCGATCACGGCTGCCAGGATCGCCGCGTAGCGACCACGTGTGCTTGCCAGGACCAGGATGACCAGCAGGTAGACGATAGAAATGTTCGGGATGGTTGGATACAGGTGGAACGCATAGATGATCCCCGTCACGATCGATGCGGCTCCCTGGCTAATAAAGTAGTGGCAAAGGGAGTTACACTCCTTCCTGCTCGTCCCTGCTGCGCGGCACGATGTGAATGTCGATGTCGGTCGAGAGGCGCAGCACGCGATTGATGATGGAGCCGCGCAGCAGCTCTTCCCAATAGCTGCGCGCCGGCTGGCCCAGCACCAGCTGCGTCGCCTGGCGCTCGCGGGCGATCTCGACCAGCGTCCGCGCGATATCCTGGCTCTTCGTGCGGATGACCTCTGCTCCCAGATCTTCGGCGAGCACGGCATGCTCCTCCAGGCGTCGGAGGGCCGCCTCCCGGTAGCGCTTCGCTTCGCTGCCGTGCTTGAGCCAGCCGATGAGCTGGCTCATGAAGGCGAGATAGCCCTCCGGCTGGATGGAGACCGCGATCAGGTCGGCATGCAGGCCGTGGGCTAGCCTCCAGGCATCGCGGATGACCTCGCGGGTATGTGGGCGGTGATCGAAGCCCACCAGCACCCGTTCGCTGGCCGACCAGCTCTCTTTGATGCCGTGCTCGGTCAGGTACTCTTGCAACTGGGATTCGGTCTTCTCGGCGGTGCGCCGCAGCGCCATTTCGCGCAGCGCCGTGAGATTGCCTTCGCGGAAGAAATTGTCAAGTGCTGCCTGGATGCGCTCGCGCGGGTAGATATTGCCGTGCTTCATGCGTTGGCGCAGGGCGTGCGGGGAGATATCGATCAGCTCCACTTCGTCGGCCTGGTCCAGGATCCAGTCGGGCAGCGTTTCACGCACGCGCACGCCCGTGATGCTGGCCACCAGGTCGTTCAGACTCTCCAGGTGCTGGATATTGAGTGTGGTCACCACATCGATGCCCGCATCGAGGATTTCCAGCACGTCCTGGTAGCGTTTGGCGTGCTTGGAGCCGGGTACGTTGGTATGGGCCAGCTCGTCGATCAGCGCCACCTTGGGGTGCCGGGCGATGAGGGCCTCGCTGTCCATCTCTTCGAGCGTCACCCCCCGGTACGTGACCTTTTTGCGCGGGATGATCTCCAGGTCCCCGATCTGCGCCTCCGTCTCGGGCCGTCCGTGCGTCTCGACGTAGCCGATTACCACATCGGTGCCCCGGCCCTCGCGCCGGTGCCCCTCGTTCAGCATGGTGTAGGTCTTGCCAGAGCCGGCGGCCGAGGCCAGGTAGACGCGCAGGCGACCGCGCCTGTGTGCATAGCCCCCGGCCGCCGGTTGCGGTGCGGCCGCGGTCCCTGTGCCTGGCACGGGTGCGGACTGAGGAGCTTCCAGGTCCCGGTCGCGCAGGCCGTAGCGGCGCAGGAGCTCTTCTGGATCGGGGCGTCCCTCTTCACGTTCACGTTGTGCTTTGTCGGGCGGTTTCTCAGTCATCATGTCCCTATCTTATGATTCCGCGCTCCAACTTGTGCCGGTTTAGCACTGGCTCGGGTGCTGGCTACACGCGTCCAGCGCCAGGTTCAGATCGAGCACATTGACATAGGGTTCACCGAAGATGCCCAGGAAGCGTCCCGTCTCGTGCTCTGTGACCAGCTTCGTGACCACGGCCTGCGAGAGCCCGCGTGCCGCCGCCACGATCGGAACCTGGTACAGCGCCGCCGCAATCGATATGTCCGGGTCCAACCCTGAACCAGAGGCCGTCACCAGGTCAACCGGCACGGGACCCGGCGGCACGGACAGATTCTCCTTTTTGAATTCCGCCTGTAGTGCCGCGACGCGCTGCTGCACATCCTGCTTGAGGGTCGCATTGGTCGGGCCCAGGTTCGAGGCGCTCGAGTTGTCGGCAGCGTAGGGCTCGGGCGTTCCAGTCGACGGGTTGATGGTCACCGAGGGCCGCCCGTGGAAGTACTTCGGGTCGGTCCAGTATTGCCCGATCAGCTCCGAGCCGATGGGTTGACCATTGGAGTAGATCAGGCTCCCGTTGGCCTGGTTGTGAAAGAACACCTGGGCCAGGCCCGTGATCAAACCGGGATAGAGGAAGCCGGTCACAATGGTCAGGATCACCGTCAGCATCACCGCCGGTCGCAGGTATTTCGTCAAAAATGTCTTCATCTCACGTTTCCTTTCCAGGCCTTGAATATGCCTGTAGCAGCACTCGCTCTACTCTGTTTCCGCATATGTTACTCCTCTCGTTCCGACTGCCAACGCACTGCGTGCTACTTGCAGTCAGGCAGTCCGTAAGGAATCCTCCTTACAACGTCAAGTGCAGCGCGACCAGGATCAGGTCGATGGCCTTAATGAAGATGAACGGGATGATGATGCCGCCGATGCCGTAGATCAGCAAGTTGCGGCGCAGCAGCGGACCCGCTCCGATTGGGCGGTACTTCACCCCACGCAAGGCCAGCGGGATCAGGGCAATGATGATCAGCGCGTTGAAAATCACCGCCGAGAGCACAGCGCTGTGCGGCGTCGACAGCCCCATGACGTTGAGGGCCTGTAGCTGCGGGTAGGTGATCGAGAAGGCCGCCGGGATGATAGCGAAGTACTTGGCCACGTCGTTGGCGATGCTGAAGGTGGTGAGCGCGCCGCGCGTAATCAGGAGCTGCTTGCCCACCTCGACCACCTCGATCAGCTTGGTCGGGTTGGAGTCGAGGTCGACCATGTTGGCCGCCTCTTTGGCGGCCTGCGTCCCGGTATTCATCGCCACGCCAACATCTGCCTGCGCCAGCGCGGGCGCGTCGTTGGTACCGTCGCCGCACATCGCCACCAGCTTGCCCTTGGCCTGCTCGTCGCGAATGAGTTTCAGCTTGTCCTCGGGCGTGGCTTGCGCAAGGAAGTCGTCGACGCCGGCCTCCGCCGCGATCGCCGCCGCGAAGCGCGCGCGCATGCCACCCTTGACGATGTCCTTGAGCTCGATCACACCCAGCACGCGCGCCTGCTCCATGGCGCTATTGGAGCTGGCCTCTGTTTCAGCAACCACCAGCGGGGTGCTGCCCGCCCGCGCAATGCTATCAACGGACTGACGCAGCTCGTCATTGTGTGACGTGTCACCGCCATGTTCTGATACGTAGGCGGCGACGGCATCCGCCGCGCCCTTGCGAATGGTTTGTATTGGAACTCCATCATGCGCTCCATTCAGGTCTACCCCGCTCATGCGCGTCATGGCCGAAAAGGGGATAAAGGCTGCCGAGGGATCTTCCTCATCTGACAATCCGTACCGCTCCTTGGCCAGTAAGACAATCGAGCGTCCCTCCGGCGTCTCATCCGGCAGGCTGGAGAGCAGGGCCGCACGTGCCACCTCGCGTTCGTCTACGCCGGTGAGCGGCACGAAGCGCGTGGCCTGCCG
>VBHV01000267.1 GCA_005881995.1 Chloroflexota bacterium
TGATAAAACACGGACCAGATTTTAGATAACTCTTCTAACGAGAGGTGCAGCGGTGAGAACTTTACCAGTTCTACATCATCGGCGAGATTTGAAGAGGCCAGGAAGGGGAAGGTACCGCTGGAGACCCCGTTAGCGATGGTATTACGAATCCTATCGCGGGTGAGGATCGGCCGGGCTTGCAGGGTACGTACAACACTACCCAGCATACGCTGTGACATCAACTGACTCTCATCACCGTAGAAACTTATCATGTAATGGAGATCCAGCGCGACCTGCGGGCGTTGTATGACCGTTCCGTCGGCCCGACGTGTGGGCACATCAGTATTGCGCCAGCCAGCGTTAGGCGTCACCTGGTACAGGTAGATATTGACTCTTGTTTCGGGGGTGCCACTCACCGAATCGTCCGGCCGGGCGGTTGTGACCCTTGCTACAGGCTCATCTATACCCACAGCCTCCTGCAAAAGATCTCTGAGGGTTGCAGTCACAGTGGCTATCGCTAGAAAATTACTCATCGCTGTCCCCCCTTTCTCTGCTTCAGATAATCACTCAGCGAAAGGGCTGGACGCGGCCGATTTGAGTTCGTAGGAGCGGGAGAGGCAGGCGGCGTAGGCGGCACTGCTCGCACATCGATGCGCCCAATAGTGACCCGGATGGTAGGCGATTCATGCGATTCTGGGAGTTGCGCAGCCGAAATACGCCTGGCTGTTGTGGTTCCTGTGCGCGAGGTTTGAACGGACGGGTATAGTGATGGAAATCCAGGCTCTATGAGATCGGATTCTGGTACCAGGGTGGGGGATAGCGCGGAGGGCAGAGCCGCAGGTATCAGAGCAGGGGATACCAGGGCAGGGGCAAGCCCAGCCCGTACCCTATACGGATTGGCATCCTGTTTCGTGTAGGGTACGGGCTGGGCTTGCCCCTGCCCTGGTACCAGTGGACTGGTCTCTTCTTCCGATGGGTGAGGAACGACCTGGGTGCTTGCGCCTGGCATTTGAGGTATCTGAGGCGTCTCCCCGGATTGTTTAGGGACAAGGGGTTCACCTGTTCCGGACGCGATGGATCGCGTCCCTACACCCGGTTTCTGGTCGATTCGAGGTATTTCCCCGGATTGCGCGGGTACGAGAGGTTGGCCCGTTCTGGACGCGATGAATCGCGTCCCTACATCGCTTGGCGAGGAGGGTTTGCCTTTCCCACGATGCGGCTTCATCGTGTGAACAGTTGAGGCCGTTGGAGCGGAGGAGAAAGGCTGGTTCTCCTGAGAATCGCTTTCCAGGGCGGGGGCATGCTCTACAGGAGATTCTAGGGCGGGGGCAAGCCCCGCCCCTACCCTATACGGGTCGGGCTTCGTATGGGGGAGGGGAGGGGTTTGCCTGCGACCTGGAAGCTCTGCTCCCTGGGGCATCTCCCGCTCCGGTTCTAGTATAGACGGAGTTTGAGGCTTAGGTACCAGGGGAGCTGGTAGGGATCCGCCTGTCGTTTCCCGCAATGGTTGGACTTCATGCGGTCTTATGGGCGCCGGTTTTGTCTGTTGTACCTTTGGCGTAGAGGGTTGCTCCTGCGGTGAAGCAAGAGATGGAGACATGCCAGGTACAGGTGCGGTGGGAATACGTACTCCACGTGGCACAGCGGATGGAGGTACCGGAGCAGGCGGTACGCGCTCAGACACCTCTTCCCAATCCTCGAACGACTCCTCCACTGCCTGGTAAGGAAAGGGATCCATGGCTGGTAGCCCGCCTGGTATGTCCGCGCCCATCGCTTCTGAACCGTACTTCGATGCGATGATCGGTTGTACCACCGGCAGCAGGCCGAGCGTTCGTTGTGTCATACGCGTGAGGAAGTCAGCCATCGGTCACCATCTCCAGGTAAAACTGCCTACGAAGGGCACTCATGGACAAGATATCCAGTTCTCGCCACCCGTAAACCTGGGCGAGAATATGTACCTCACCCAGCAAGCGTTTAGCATAGATAGCGATCTCTGTCCAGAAAAACGACACGATATCAAAGAGAACCTGCCAGTGATGCCCACATGCAGCGCATTTAAGGTCCAACTCCATTTCCGCCTGTGGGTCGCGCTCGTCCATTTGTGCTGCCAGGGCTTCGGCGATAGTTTCGGGCAGGTCCTCAACGTTGACTGCTATCTCATCCTTGCTGGTCTGGACGATGCAGCGTGAAAGCAAAAGTTGACGAGCCTGTGCTACATCTGAATAGCCGACGAGAGTCGAGAGATCAACACTATTTGGCAAGCGGAAATGCACTTCATAGCCATCGACCGTCATTTGTTGCACCTCTACAGCGGGTTCGATATCCATAGAAGTGCGCATGTCAGATGTGTTCAGCGTGAACTCCACCTGTCCCTGGCACGCCGGGCAGATCGCAAGGCTAGACAGCCTTGTCCCGAATGTCTGCTCACGCACGGTCAGAAGGCAGGTATCCCGTTGGCCGATGGTGAGCAGAACAAGCTCGTCCCGTGCAGCTTCAGGAAAAGCCACGTGTAACATGGTCATGGCGCGGTTCAGGGGATGTTGTCCCTGGCCGACCTCCCAAATGTGCAAAATCTCTCGTCCTGTCAAAGCACGCATCATCCTTCAAGTGATTACTTACGAGGACTGCTCGGTTGGCTCATTGGTACCAGTGTCGCGCTCCCAGCCTTCGTGCTCCAACTTGATTTGCTGAATGGCGACAGCATTTGCATTGGAATCCAGGTCAGGAAAGGCCTGGTATTCCGAGACCCAGCAGCGATAGACTTTGTAGGAGATCGCTAATTGACCGGACTCATTGTACATTTCAATGATCAGATCCTTGCGAAAATCCTTGAGTGTGACCTCCTTGCCCAGGCCAGCACCCTGCAGCCAGACTTTGCTCGCCCATTGCTCGAACGCGTCATCGTGGGTGATGCCGCGCTCGAGGGTGATGGCGTCGTACTCGGTGCGCCCCGGCGATTTACGGCTGCTGCTGGCATCGCCGCCCTCGCGGTGCTTCACCACCTCGGTGGTACGCTTCAAGGAACTGATCTTGCTGACTCCGGCAACATATTTGCCATCCCACTTGATC
>VBHV01000268.1 GCA_005881995.1 Chloroflexota bacterium
TCTGGCCTTTGACTCCGATGCGCACCAACTGTGGGCAGCAACCGGCAAGGGCGTCTTTCGCTCACCGGATGATGGGAAAAACTGGCAGGCATTGAACGCCGGACTGCCTGCAGGCATCAACATCTTTGCCGTCCTACCCGCTTCTATCTATGGAGGCGATAAGAGCCTGGTCTACCTCGGCACCAATCAGGGCTTTTACCGTTCGCAAGACGATGCGGCCCACTGGGGCAGGAGCCAGACTCCCCTTATGCGCGTCAATATTTATGCCTTGTTGATCGATATTCATACGATCTCAACGGTGTATATCGCTACAAACACCGCCGGGGTGCTGCGCAGCAACGACAGCGGCCAGAACTGGGGAGCTGTCGCCGGGGGCTTTCCCACCAACCAACCGGTATACTCCATCGCGCAAGGAGCAAGCGATTACGGGCAACTCTTTGCTGCCGCCAACGATGTGTCCACTACTGCTGGTGGTTGTCCTCTTCTACTTCCTCATTCGCCTGACTATGCGCGGGCGCAAGAGCCGGCGCACGATACTCAAGCCTGAACGCATCATCGAGTCACCCAACCCGGAGCAGCAAGCATTACCCCCGGTTGAACCGCGGTCACGCCCGCTAAGCAAGGAAGGTGACACGAGCAATACAGTCGATAGCTAACTACCCATTAACCAGCGCAAAATGGCCCGAACATTGTTCTCGTGCGCCCCGGAATAAAAGGCGCGATCCACTTTCTCGCCGCTGCCTGGTATCACCTCGTCAAACGAGTAATCAATCAGCAGGGAACTCCGCTCAAGTTCCTCATCCGTTGGCCGGCGCCTTTGCAGCAACAGCCTGCCGCGCCGTTCTATCTCCCGCAGGTAGGCCAGGTTCTCTTTCATAAGCTGTGGGCTGGTGCTATTCCCATGCGAACAAAGCACACGCTCAGGCTGTAGTGCGATAAGCCGCTCCAATGTCCTGAACATTTGCGGCACGCAGTCAGCTCCCTCAATGAGCGGCAACGGTCTCTCCACGGCATCAAAGGCCAGCAGCAGCCGCAGTTCGGGTATCCACGCCACAATCTGGTCGAGATGATGACCAGGGGCTGACAGCAACTCAATGGTCAGATCACCACCATGAATAGTCAGCCCATCAGAGAAAGTGATCGTTGGAGGTATTAATCGAACATCATGAAAGATACTATAACGCTGCTGAAATTCAGCCAGCTCTCTTTTGGCCTCGTCCGATTGCAGTCGCGTCAGGCTATGCTCGTGCGCAATAATGGGTGCCGCGTGCGCGCCGGTAAAGTAGGCGTTCCCCCAGGCATGATCCCAGTCAGCATGACTATCCACGCCCAGCGCTGCACGCCCCTCCAGTTCACCTTGCACCGCTTGCATCATGATCGAGACATCTCCCGGGCAGAGCATGGTATCCAGGACGACCACGTGGCGCTCCGTTAGCGCCACATACGCGTCAACCTCCATCCCCTCGAACTCACCAGCCTCATCAAAAACCCGGCGGAACACGCGCACACGTTCATCGCCGCTCATCCCAGGTACCGCAAATAGCTGTTCATCCGCCATGATAGCTTTTCTCCTCGCACGTGAGCCTAATGATGAGCGCCAATATATGCGACCACCAGGTACACCACGTAAAGTAGGATACAAACCAGAATAAACGTACCGTAGCAGGTCAGCGTCCAGGCGCGCTTGTTATTCAAAGCCTGACGCAATTGCTCTTCCATATCGGGAGGATCAAACTGCATATCGGGACAAAATTCACGGATGCGGGGCAGCATCGCACCAAAATCACGCGCGTTCGACATTCCCTCGGCCAGAATAACCGTCGTATCGTCATCGAGGTCTGCCATCAATATCAGCCTGGATGGATTGGGGTCGCCCGGCATCAAAATCAGTCGTTGGATCGACTCCAGCCGCAGGCGTATCTCTTGACCCTCCTCTGCCCCCGTGATCACCAGCTCATCGGGGTACAATCGTAGTTCTTTTCCTATGCCAAAACGCACGACGCTGACAGGAAATTTTCTCACACTTTGTTCTTCGCTCATGTAGTATCTCAAACGCCCATTCCAGGAGTACTATCTTTCAGACGCTATAGATTGTACAGCAATTATAGCAGAGCGTCGATAGCAGCACACGCGGATGGCAATACCAACACAGAGAAAAAAGGCTCTTCCCTTGACAAAGCACTAAGATGCACTTTAGAATTGTGTCAATATATTTACATTTAGCAAACAAGGAGCGCAACGTATTTTATGGCTCGTGTTGGCCTACTGGAAGACAATTCTACCATCGCCAGGCTTGCTGCCACCATGCTTCATCATGTCGGCCACCAGGTCACTGTCTATGAAAAACCCATAGAGTGCCTGGCTGCTTTATCTCTGATCGAGGCATGCAACGCAGCGTGTCCATTGCGCGAATCAACCACGAAGATTACCCTACCGGTTGAACTGCTGATCCTTGACCTCCACCTGCCTGAAATCGGCGGACTGCATATACTCAAACTCTTACAAGAACACCCACATACCAGGTCGTTACCTCTCATCTTTTGCACCGCTGCCACCGAACGAGAGATCGCGCATGCCTTTCAACTCGCACCACAGGCACGGCTGGTGGAGAAACCCTTTAAGATGCAGGCGCTACTCTCAGCAGTTTCCAACGTTCTGGAAGTTCCGTAAAGACAGCCAGGGCGACCGCGAGGGTCGCCCGTACAATACACGTTGACGTGTAAAACAGGCAATATGTATTGTACGGGCGACCCTCGCGGTCGCCCTGGCATTTAACATCGCATTCTCAGCAATCATTCACAGATCCTACAATCGTATTTCAGAGGGCTTGCAATTTCCCGCCGACACGTTACAATGTGAACGGACAAATTGTAGGTGATGCTGGTTGCAGGGAAACAGCTCATGGTGACATCCGCAATGCTAGCCGTTCTCAAAGCAGCCTGTGCAAATATATTTGATACCCGGCATATCACCATAAAACTGTTCGTCGTAGAGGGACGAAACGAAAGGGAACAACGAATTCATGGAACGTACGTTAGTGCTAATCAAACCAGACGCGATTCAACGCGACCTGGTAGGAGAACTGATCCACATCTTCGAGCGCAAGGGGTTGAAGCTGGTGGGTATGAAGATGATGGCTTTGAGCGATGAACTCCTGAACGACCACTACATTCATCTGCAAGGACGCGACTTCTTCACTGAAATCAAGACTTTTATGCGCAGCACACCCGTTATCGCCTGCTGCTGGGAAGGGGTCGATTGTGTGAACACGGTCCGCATGTTGTGCGGCATTACGAAGGCGCGCGAGGCCGCACCCGGTACTATTCGCGGCGACCTGGCGATGAGCGTGCAGGCCAATCTGGTGCATGCTTCGGACTCGCTAGAGACCGCTGTAGTTGAGGTAGAACGCTTCTTTTCGGCAGATGAACTGTTTGAATATGAGGATGTACTGAATCCTTTTATCTATTCCTCACGCGAAAAATAGCACTGGTTTCTCATTAACAGATATATGTTCCCTTCAGGCGGTGTGAAACCGCTTTTTACCGCGTAAGCCCGGCGCTCTCGGCTTACGTGGCTGTTTGTTAGCGGCGCCATCCTCGCGCTCAGCGCCTTCGGCCTCGCGCGACGGTTTGTGCTACCTCCATGCTGCGACTTGCCTCAGCCCCATGTTGATATCGCCGGGCTCTCTCTCATTGCTTCTGCCGTTCTCTGGCGTAACGTTCGCACTTGCGGTTCCCTGGCTGCTCTTTGGGCTGCCGACAGCCATGCAAAAGGAGGCACTTCCCCTCGTTCTTCACCTTCTTGTTAAACAGGTCGAAAGAAAGGATGTTTCATGGTCAACACAACCCTCCCCAATCGGCATCTGCTCTTGATGACGTTGGGCCTGACATATATCACGATAGGCATGCTGGGCGCGTTGCCGGGAGCCTCACTGATCCGACTGGCGAGCAATACCCACGTCTCGCTGGAAGTGGCGGGTTCCATGTTCACCATCTCGGCCTGTGGCAGTATGCTCGGCATAGTCCTGAGCGGATTCCTGGTGAGATCTATACAACCAAAATATCTGCTCATGCTTGGCTTGTTCTTGCTGGGTTCCGGTTCCACGGCGATCGCTCTGACCAGTTTATTCCCCGTGTTACTGCTCGGCCAGATGGTGATAGGACTGGGGTTCGGTTTCCTTGACCCCAGTTTGAATACCATTGCCACCCT
>VBHV01000269.1:0-3185 GCA_005881995.1 Chloroflexota bacterium
GGGTGGGATGTGGTCGTGTTCCCCAGGATGGAAGCCAGATGAACAGGACGCGGGCGACCATAAAGGCCCTCCCTTCCGCTCCCCACCGCTCTCGCCCCTACGGGCGTTAATGGGCTTGGTCTTCGGTTGATGCGTATTGGGCGACCGCAAAAATCGCCCCTACAATATTCCGCACCCAAAAACTCGTTGAGCGCAGTTGCCTTTTGACCCATTTACAACCTTGATACACTATGTTACACTTCGAGTGAGGCTGGGGAAAGGTCGAAGTGTGGTTTATCATCGGGGTTATTTCACACGGCACTAATCCGTCCTGCCAACGAGACTGCATCTCAGGGTTCTGATGCAGCTTGCCAACGAGACTGCGTCTCTACCTACGGTCAGGCAAGCTGCAAGGTAGTACCTACGGTCAGGCAGGACGAAAGGAGAAGGAGGGTGTTCTATGGCTAGCTGGCAAGAGGAACTCGCCGAGCTGCTACGTGAGCTAGGGGTCACGCAGGAAGAACCCAAGACTCACCTCCAATCTACAAGGCTTAACCACAGCGATGTCAAACATCGGGCGCAGACACATAAGCAACGCGAACAGCACGAACAATCTGTAGATGCATTCATTTTAGAAGATATAGCCGCTGATGCTGAAAATTATACAGAACCCTGGTTAGATGATCTCAACTTGATGCGCCGCGAAGTTGACTCTATCGTGCGCCAGGTCATCCAACTGATGCAGCGCGGGGATCTGGATAACTCTCTCAAAGAAGATGTCATGGTGGTCTTACGCGCTCTCCGCAGGCGCGCAGCCGTTTCGCAGCAAGCAGCGATTAGCGACGAAGCTTATTTAGAAGCTGCTGCCTCCATGCTGCATTTCTGCCGTATCATCATTCAGTTAAGCGAAACCGCCATCAACGATGAACCGTAGGCATCTCCTCATTCCTTGACATATGACGATGCAAACTGCCATACTACTACTTGTGTGTACAGTAGTAGTATGTTCATGAGGAGCAAATCATATGAACAGAGAGAACCAGACTATTTCAGGAAAGAGAAGTCGCTGGCTGCGGGCGGCGCTGCTTACGTATACCCTGGCCAGTCCCGCAATCCGCGCATGGCTGGGCCGCATGCGCAAACGTTCGCAATCAGCATCCGTAGAGACGATACAGGAGCCAGAACAGACCTCTGCGCAGGCAAAACAAGCGGAACTGCGTGATCGACTGCAAGAGCTGACGCAGGAAAGTCGCCAGCGTGTAGTTGAACAGGTGAAACATTTACGCACCCAGGCCGGTCAGTTACGAAGTCAGTCACGACAGTTACGCAAGGCCGTGCGCAACGAGGCTAAACAGCGCCGCAGACTGCTGGTGCAACTGCGCAAGGCTGGTATCGATTTGGGCCAGGATATGCTGAAACGAGGCGAACACCTGTCAGAAGAACTGATCGAGCGCGGCGAGAAAGTGTCACACGACCTGGTAAAGCGGAGCGAAAAAGCAGCGCAGGAGTTGGCCCGGCGCAGTGAAAACATCGCACAGGCTGTAGCCGACAAACTCACCCGTAAACTCGCCAAACGTGGACGGAAAATGACCCGTGACCTGGCAGAACGTGGCGAAGAATGGCTGAAACCTGAACGCAAACAGAAGCGCGCCATCTGGATGGCCGCGGGCTTCAGTGTAGGACTTGTCGTCGCAGGAGTGATCAACTATCGATTGGTACGAGGTCGCGCCATACAAATATTGGAGGAAGGGGAGGAATCCATCGAACTTCCACAGAATGACGCATGGAACGGCACACCTGGTCGCCCGGTTGGTGAAATCCTGCATCTTGACGTGAGTGGAACAGGTGTCGCTACATTAGAGGTGATAGATGTCACAAGCGCGGAAAGCAGTGAAAGGCCTGCCGACGCGGCATTTGTGGGTGTCGTGAACACCAACTATTACTATCCTATCGATACCGATAC
Organism: Chloroflexota bacterium; assembly: GCA_005881995.1. Next base: position 1,943 of record VBHV01000269.1, read on the forward strand.
GGCACTCGATTCGGCCAACGTGGTTTATTTTATCACCGAGGAAGAAGCCAGGGAGCAAGGCTTCAAAGCGGCAGAGTAGTTTGCTTGTAGGGGATGCTATGCAATGCATCCCCTATTTTTTCTCGAAGCCCTCATTGACAATACCGCGTTTGACGAGGTAGCGCATAAATTCTAGCCGTTGCTCCGGCGTAGGTGCAGATGGTACAGCAGGTGAAATTTCCTCTTTAATCGGCTCTCCTGGTATGTCTGCCGGTGGTGCTACCGGTGGGGGAAGAGATAGATCGCTGGCCGCAGGAAATGGCGTTTGTAATATTCGTTCAGGACGTTCCTCAATGGTTGAGAGACGAGGTGTAACGCTTGTTTGTGGGGCCGTGCCGTCGATGGTTGAGAGTGAAACCCCTTCTGCTGTTCCCTGGCTTAATGGGCCACTCGCGTGCTTATATTCCATTGGCGGCGATTGTCTCCAGGGCCACCATGCGAACATCTTGTGCAGCCAACGCTTAAATGATTGCGTGATCATTGTGTCCTTGCTTTCGTGTGCTAGCAATCACGCGCTACAGTGGTGAAACGCATCAAATAGATAGACTTTGAACACTCTAGACACATAGTAGCACACGCTGTCTATGGTTTGCAAGTGATTTGCTTGCGTAGCTTTTGGAGGGGTTTGGCGGATTTTTGCTTTTTGGGGGGGGGTTGTCTACTGTTGTCTCTCATTGTTCGCGGTTTTCTCTCGGTTTTGCTGTCAGTTTTGATGTCAACATCGTTGTCCAGTCATTCAAACGCCCAGCTTCTCGAAGAGGCAGATGGATATGGCCGTCACGCTGAACAGGAGACACGTTTAAGTCGTGACAGCACTCGCATCTCGTTCTATACTGAGAGAATGGGAGGAAGAGAAAACGAATAAATGGAATAGGCAAGTTGTTTCCAGGGAGGAGCAGAGAGATGATGACATCTAAGCTACTCAATCTCGATCGTTTCGCAGCCTCAGCGCGACAAGCACTGCAGAGTGCGCAACAACAAGCGAGCAGGCTGCAGGCACAGGAGGTCTATCCAGAGCATCTTCTGCTTGGTGTTCTGACACAAGAGGATGAGGAGGTAGCAGAGGTTTTGAGCCGTTTAGGGATGAATATGCGAGCTCTTCGTGCGCAAGCCGCAGACATCTTTAGCAACATCCCTTCGGTCGGTGCTCGCAAGCGTTCGATCCACTTGTCGCAAGAAGCACAGGCCTGTCTCGACTGGACGA
>VBHV01000269.1:3369-6296 GCA_005881995.1 Chloroflexota bacterium
TTCCATCAAGGTCGAGCGTCCAACGATCCTGTTTGCAGATATTCTCGGAGCGGAAACGGCGAAGCAAGAGTTAGGTGATGTGATCACGTTCCTGCGTCGACCACAGCTCTTTCTCAGCTCAGCGAGGGCGAGGCGGGATGGGAGGCTGCATGGGGTGCTCCTCGTTGGTCATCCTTGCACAGAGCGAACGCTGCTCGTTTACGCAACAGCGAGTGAGGCCATTGTTCCTCTGGTCTCCTTCTCGCTGACGAACCTGATGAGTAGGTTGGTGGGCATTGGAAAGCATGAGGCTTCCCGAGAAGGGCGGCGCGTGATCCGACAGGTGTTTGAGCAAGCAACAAGAAGAGCGCCGAGTCTCCTCTTGCTCAATGATCTTGATGTGCTTGAGGGGTTGGAGGCAGAGGAGGCGCGTCAGGCGATTGTGAACCAGGTGCTCGTCGAGATAGATGGCCTGGAGCCGTATCCTCCTGTGGTTGTGGTTGCCACGACGGCTCTCTCTGATACACTTGAACCGGCACTGCTGTCCTCAGGCCGTTTTGATCGACGCATCGTCTTTAGTGGCAGTTTCGCGGTCCATCCGGCGGCCCAGACAAAGCTTTGTCTCTCCTGTAAGCGAGAGGTGCTGGCTCACTGGAAGTACTGCATCTACTGCGGGGCATCGTTGCTGAAAACGTGTCCTGTCTGTGGGGCTCCCCATATCGAGGTGGAAGGGGCGCGCTATTGTTTCGAGTGTGGAAGCGCAACATGGTCTGGTTGAAGAGGTCAGGCAGCAATCCCCTCGCAGTGGTGCATGTTTGGGACACCCTCTGGTGGATGTCACGCTCCCTATCACGTTGCGCATGAAGATTGCAACGACGTGCTGGTTCCGCTACTCGAAAGTGCATAGCTGTGTCGCCATTGAGATGCGCAGTAGGTCACTACCGTGAAACCCTGATGACATCGTTGAGCCAACGGTAACGTGGGTCTTCGCTCAGATGGATGGCAGCAACAACCCATTGGCGCCGGTTGGCTGGGTAGGCGCGTCCGTAGCCGTGATACTCGAAGAGGATGGTGGCATCGTCGTCGGTCTGAATCACCCCGTGGAAGTTGGGCATGAACGTGTTATCGGTGCGTCGGCGGGGAAAGTTGCTGGCACAGAAACGGTCGCTGATGCGGCCCTCGACGTGGCCCTCAGCGAAGTAGAGGAGCTGGCCTTCGCTGCCCTGCTCACCGGTGATGTTGATGCCCCAGCCCTCAGGGTAGATGAAGCGCACGCGATAGAGGGGTTCGAGTCGCATGTGCTGCCTCCTCTGGTAGTGAACGGTCATGGCATCGGGCAGCATGTCTGGAGTAGTGCGCCGAGGCCCATGCCTTCCTCTCAAGCATCGCTTGCACACTCTCGTGCATGCACATCATACACGCTCAATGCAGGAAGTCAAGCATCCCAGGTGCATCAGCATACGTGATGGCTTTGTATCCTGAAGGAGGCGGCAGGCAAGGTTCCGTTACGGGCCAATATACCGGTCTTCACCCCTTTTCCAAGGAGTCTACCACAAGTTATCCTTGCATTCTACATGCGTCTTCCTCGTCATTTGGCTGAAACCCTGATAATGATATCCAGCACTTCATCACCGCCCATATGCTATTCAAGGTGTATGCCAAACTAGTTCATTGGAGCAATATTGACCTTGAGAAAGGTATATTGCAGGTTCGGCATACTTTGACGTGGGTGCATGGAATGGGATATGTCGAGGGTGAACCGAAGACGAAAGCGGGTCGCCGTAAGATTGCGCTTCCAATTGTGGTGGTAGATGGGTTGAGAGAACATAAGGTGAGACAGGAGCAGGTTCGTATCAAAAAGGGCGAGAAGTGGCAAGAGCACGAGCTTGTCTTTTGCAACATTCATGGTGGTTACTTGAGCGGCGACGGTGCTACTTGCTGCAAAAGTGGACTTGAAAGTTGTGCAGGAAGTTGTGAGGAGGATGGATGATCTGTATGGGCGTTCGCCTTCGAGCATGAGAGAACCTTAGTGATCGTGTTCCAGATTATTACTGTTTCCTCTATCGCTCTCACAGAGAGGTACTTCTTTACGTCACTTGAGGGCTTTTTCTAACTCATAAGCATTCCTTGTTATGAAGTTAAGAGGCATTCTTGACAATTTAATAGCAAAATGTTATATTAGTGGATGATGATAACAATTTCAACAGTCAAGAGCGTATAATACTTTAGGGATTTTGCGGATTATATGAAAAGTAATGTTATGAAAGACACAAGAAATGAGTGATTTTCTCTCGTCAATACTCTCGTCAATATTAGAAGGCTTTGGTTTTTACAATGATGTACGCATCAAGAATCCAATGGCTAATGACCCTCCGATGATTCCTGAGAAATATCCGCGAGAACAAACGGTTATTGCTTCTCCTACGAATGAGTCGAAGTATAAACGTCATGCCAGACGACGCCATACCAGACATCATTTAAAACGCACGAATCGTAGTATATAGACGGCTTGACGAAGTAGCAGCGAAAGAGCAACGGCTTTATGTCCCCAAGAGTGTTTTGGTCTTTGTCGGTGCATTTGCTGTCATCATTGCTGTAAAGTGGGGTGATGGTTATCGTTGGATGGCTTTGGAGGCTGTTCTAGTGGATTTGGGGTATTCTAGACACATAGTAGCACACGCTGGCTACTGTTTGCAAGTGATCGTAATCTCAAGTCCAGTAACATTTTTAATTTGACTTTACACGCATTACTGGCAAATCTATTGCAGTGAAATCTCCCTCTCAGCAATTTGTGAAGTTCTAGACAAAAAACACCTTGACATCTAAATAGCAATATGTTATACCAAGGATATAGCATATTGCTATGAAAATTGATGCGAATATAACCATTCTCTACTGACACATGATTTGAAAAATGTTCACTAATGTAGACCATATTCTGGTAAGCC
>VBHV01000269.1:6318-11952 GCA_005881995.1 Chloroflexota bacterium
AATCCTGGCAGTTGTAGCGATACTCGCTATCGGTATCGCTTTGTATAACAGTACGCAGTATGATCCAGGGGCATTCTTGGAGTTGCTTCAGGTGCTCGATTGCTGCTCGGCCATTGGCGTCTATGGAATCACCTTCGTCATTATGATTGGCGGGTTCATGCTCTGGCATAGCTTGCTCGTAGCAGCACTGGTGGGAGCTGGCATCATGACGGTAATGCTTATTGTTGTATCCGTAGTCGCAGCTTCATACAAGGCAGGGAGCCAGTCTTCCTTGTCTTAATGCTTCCGACCCTCTATTATGTAAAGGTGAAACATATTATGAACGTAGCCAACATTCTGCAAAATGCGAGGCGCGCGCTCGTTCCCATGCGCAAGGCCACGATCGATGCCCTCCTCTTGACAGCCTTCATCGTCAGCTTTCTTGTCTTTACCGGTGTCCTGTTCAGCTACCCCTGGCTGATCGTAGCCATCTATGTGCTAACGTATCTCCTTGCGGTGGTACTCCGGCTGCGTCACGCCGCCCGTCAAATGAGAGTAGAGGCCGAAAAAGAACAGTCGTTAGAGGATGCTTATAAAGTGTTGTCCTCCCCACGAACTCTCGCCGACTTCATGGGTTACTTGTACAAGTGAGCCTATCAGATATCCTCAAGGGTGCATACACATTATGCAACTACTGTGATTGCTTGGTACTGTGCGAGGCATCATGGTTCGTCATGGTTAGAGGCTCTCTATCCTCTAGGATGTTTTGGTCTTCGTCGGTGAATTTGCTATCAGAATTGCCGTAAAGCGAGGCCCTGATTAAAGTTTGATGCCTTTGGAGGCTGTTCTAGCGGATTTGGGGTATTCAGGACACAGAGTAGCACAATTGGCAACAGGTCTTCAAATGCACTTGCAATTTTATGCCCCGCGTGCCATAATTTTATGCGTACGCAGCCAAATGGGTTCTGTTGTAAAATGGAATCAGGTGCTGAACACGGTACATTTTTTGTACGCAATCGCATAGGGGGTATGTCGCATGGATTTTACCCCTTGTTTTTTATGTGTGCGGAACTATTGAAACAAAAAAGAAAGGCAGGTGCCGGCCATGCAGGAAGATGTTCTTGGAACTCGACGTACCGCCATCTCAGACCCACTTGTCACTTGTGCTCGTTGTAGTAAGGTAACACGTTTACGGTATGCGCGTATCGTCCAAAGCGATGTGCTTTCAGACAGTCATTCTGAGTACGAATATCTCTGCCCGGAGTGTCAGAAGGCGCTTGCGGATGGAGAAAAAGATTTACCCCTAGGGTAAGTACCTCATTAATTGAAACCAGGATGGCAAAAGGCGCGAGACATCACTACCTTGTGCCTTTTGCCTTTTTTCACCCCTGGCAGGGAGGATTCCGTACATATCCTTAAGCCCCTACCAGCACGTTATATATTATAGATACCGACGAGGCATCTGGGGTAAGACATTATGCGCTTGCGTTATCGCTATGTGACCTATCGTTATATGGATGGGTCACAGCAACAAATCGAGCGTCACTACCGGCAATTATTGCATGACGCTCTCCGGCAAAGCCAGCCATCGATACTACAACGCTCAGTGACGTGGCGACCGCTCGCTGATATTCACGAATCGTTAGATATGATTACGGTGAAGATCGAACTGGCGGGAATGCGTGAAGAAGATATCGAGGTAACACTTTACGAAGATGCGCTGGTGGTCGGTGGCGAGCGCTACGATGATCATGAACACGGGGAAACGATGTACTACCATGAAGCACAGATTCGTTACGGCCCTTTTCGTGTTGAGGTATTTATTCCCGCCTCCATTGATCGAGAGGCGGTAGAGGCCCGCTACGAAAACGGTTTTCTGTGGGTTATGCTACCCAAATTGACTGTTTGAGATGACCCTGGGATGGAAGAATAGAGAAACAGGCTGAAGGCTATCATGAAGAAGAATTCGAAAAAACCAGATATAGAGGAAGCGCAGAAAACACAGCGGGAGGGCGTGATAAATCGCGCCCCTACAGATGGGGAACACGGTGAAAATGATGTATCCTCTTCCAGGAGTTCAGCACGCCGGCGGCGCAAGAAAGAGGACATGTTACATAGTGTCCCTACAGGGGATCGGAGCGAAGGTGAGGACGCGATACAGCGCGTCACTACAAAAAAGCAGGTGCCAGGACAGCGGCGGCGCAAGAAAGAGGAGGGCGCGATAAATCGCGCCCCTACAGATGAGGATCACGGCGAAATTGATGTACGGTCTATGAGAAGGCAAGAGTCCCAGCGCAACGAAGACGAAGAGGGACTGAGTATTCCTGATGTCTTGCCAGTGCTGCCGCTGAAGGATACTGTTGTCTATCCTTTCGCACTGCAGCCTCTAGGGGTGGGCCAGGAGCGATCGATCCGCCTGATTGATGATGTGATGCGCGGCAACCGGTTGGTGGCGCTGGTGGCGCAGAAATCCGCCGATATCGAGCAGGCTGGTCCCGACGATGTCTATCGAATTGGGACGGTCTCGCGTATTGCTCGCATGATTCGCATGCCAGACGGCACGATCCAGATCATTGTCCAGGGCCTGGAACGCGTGGAAATTGGCGAGTTTGTGCAGGAGACGCCGTATCTTACTGCGCATGTTCAGGTGAAACCGGATAAGCAGGAGACGGACGACGAAACCGAAGCCATCAAGCGCAATGTCATCAGTTACTTCCAGCGTTTAGTGACGCTGGTGCAGAATGTGCGGGAAGAGGTGGCGTCGGCTACGCTGAACATGGAGGAGGCACGCCAGGTCGCATACGTGATTGCTACCTTTGTGCAGATGGAGCTGGAACTGCGGCAGAAAATCCTGGAACTCGACTCTGTACGAGCCAAGCTGCAAACGCTGAGCAGCTACTTAGCACATGAGCTAGAGATCTTTGAACTGGGCCGCAAGATTCAGACGAGCGCCCAGGAGGAGATGGGCAAGGTACAGCGCGAATACCTGCTGCGCGAACAACTCAAGGCTATCCAGCGCGAACTGGGTGAGGAGAGCGAAGAACAGGCCACGATTAACGAGCTGCGGCGCAAGATCGATGAAGCAAAGATGCCCGAAGAGGCGTTGAAAGAGGCTAATCGAGAGCTATCGCGGCTGGAGAAGCTGCCGACGGTCTCACCCGAATACAGCATCATACGCACCTACCTGGAACTGCTGACGAGCCTGCCCTGGAGCAAGAGTACAGGCGAGCAGATCGATGTGCCACGCGCGCGGCAGGTGCTTGACCAGGACCACTATGACCTGGAGAAGATCAAGGATCGCATCCTTGAGTACCTGGCTGTGCGGCGGCTGAAGGAAGAGCGCATGGCGGAGCAGATACAGCGCAACCGGGAGATGGATATGGCGGAGCAGGATGTTGAAGCAGAGAGGCGCCCGACGCAGCCGCTTGTCTCGCAAGAGGCCATCCGGCACATCAACCGCGAACCAATCTTGTGTTTTGTTGGCCCTCCGGGCGTCGGTAAGACGTCGCTGGGACAATCGATTGCCCGCGCCCTGGGACGAAAGTTCGCGCGTATGTCGCTGGGCGGTATTCGGGACGAGGCCGAGATTCGCGGGCACCGGCGCACCTATATCGGGGCTATGCCCGGACGTATCATTCAAACGCTGCGGCGTGTCGATACCAATGACCCGGTAATCATGCTGGACGAGGTGGATAAAGTCGGGGCCGACTGGCGCGGTGATCCCTCATCAGCGCTGTTAGAGGTGCTCGACCCTGAGCAGAACTATAACTTCCGCGATAACTATCTCGACCTGGCCTTTGATCTTTCGAGGGTCATGTTCATTGCGACCGCCAACGCGCTTGAGCCGATTCCGCCCGCACTGCGCGATCGTATGGAAATACTGGAGTTGTCCGGTTATACAGAAGAGCAGAAGCTGCACATTGCGCGCAACTACCTGCTGTCCAAGCAGTTAGAGGCCAATGGCTTGAAAGCCGACGAACTGGTCGTCGATGATGAGACGCTGCGACGCATTGCGCGTGATTATACGCGCGAGGCTGGTGTGCGTAACCTGGAACGCGAGATCGGATCGTTGTGCCGCAAGGTCGCTAAACAGATCACGGAAGGCAAATCGACGCCCATTCACGTCACGGCGGAGCGGCTTTCGGACTACCTGGGACGGCAGCGGTTCTTCCAGGAAGCAGCGCAACGCATTGACCGTCCTGGCATCGCAACTGGACTGAGTGTCACACCGGTTGGCGGAGAAATCCTTTTCATCGAAGCGGCGGCTATGCCAGCGAAGGAATGGCCGGTCTGAGCTACGTGCGTTCGCATGCCGAGGCGCTGGGCCTGCCTACCAACGTCTTTGAAAATCAGCATGTGCACATTCATGTACCTGCCGGAGCCATCCCCAAAGATGGGCCATCAGCAGGTGTGACGATGGTGACGGTGCTGGTTTCACTGGCAAGCGGCCATAAAGTACGTTCTGACGTGGCGATGACGGGCGAAATGACACTACGCGGCAAGGTCATGCCGATTGGGGGAGTCAAAGAGAAGGTGCTGGCAGCATATCGCTCAGGTATTCGGACTGTCATTCTGCCTAAAAAGAATGAGCCCGATCTGATGGATGACCTGCCCAAAGAGCTACGCGACCAGATGAAGTTCGTCTTCGTGACCGATATCCGCCAGGTACTCGATACCGCCATTGAGGGCTTCGGTGAGCAAGCTCCCAGTGTGAAAGAGGGTACGAATGGTCACGAACGCGCGAGAAGGCGCAAAGGCGAAAGAGCGGCTGCTAAGGCGTAATTACGCTCCGCGTTTCCTCATTGAATTGTTCAGGGCAAAGGGCCAGCGCCAGACCTCCAGGACTGCGAGGTTGAACACGAGGGCGATGAGCGCGAAAAAGATATAACCCGGCGGAATGCTGCGATCGATGAAAATGCCGCGCAGGAGCAGCGCTACTGGCCAGGAGAGCAGCCAGGCGGTGGCGGTGCGAATTGCCATGAGGCGGGGCTGCGCGATAACATCCTGGCGGAACGCACCCACAAAGGGTGAGACGATAAACCAGGCGGCAAGAAATGGGAGGGTGATAAGGATGATATGGGGGATGGAGGCCAACCCTGTTGCCTTCCCATGCGACTGATCACCGATCACAGAGAAAATGAGAAAGCAGATGACATCGCCAATAACCAGTATGGTAACCGACTGCTTGTAGGTTCTTTCTTTGGGAGCAACATTCCTTCTTCTTGTTGCTGGCCCGTTCGTCTCTTCATTTGCAGGCATGATGCTTACTCCTTCTTGCTTTTTTCGTCTTGTTCGCGCACCAGTTCTTCCACGGCGGCAAGTTCGGTGCGCACGCCGCGAATGCGCAGCATGACGACCGCGAGGTAGGCAAACAGTCCGACCCACGCGATTATGTAGGCCGCTACAAGATATCCTTGCATGTGTTTCTCCTTTTGATAGATAACGAGGACGGGGACAAGCACAAGGCCCCCGCATCCCCGCTACAGAGCCCCTTGTCCCTACGGATTGGCGACGACGGGGACGGGGACAAGCACAAGGCCCCCGCATCCCCGCTACAGCGCCCCTTGTCCCTACGGATTGGCGACGACGGGGACGGGGGACAAGCACAAGGCCCCCGCATCCCCGCTACAGCGCCCCTTGTCCCTACATGAGATG
>VBHV01000269.1:12052-13244 GCA_005881995.1 Chloroflexota bacterium
ATGCCGATGATAGCCAGCACTGCGCCTGCACGCGCGCTGGATGGTGTGCGACCAAGATAGCTGCGCAACATCAGATAGCTGATATAGATGAACCAGAGGATGAGGGTAGTGGTCAAACGTGCATCCCAGGTCCACCAGGTTCCCCAGATCGTCTCGCCCCAGATGGAACCTGTCACGAGCGCGAGCGTGATGAATATTGCGCCGAGTTCAGCCGATGCGCGCGCGGCCCAGTCCCAGCGTTCATCCTTTGTGATCAAATAGCCAATGCCGGCAGCAGCGACCACGCCAAAACCGAGCATACCAAGCCAGGCCATCGGCACATGGAAATAGAAGATACGCTGCGGCTCTCCTTGCACGGCATCCATAGGAGCGTACAGGAAGATCATGCAGATGGAAACCAGCATGCCGGTGAATGAGAGTAGGCCCAGGAGCAGCGAGATATAAGGAAAGCGGGCATGCTTACGTTTCGAGGTATGGCCGGTATCTTGCTGCTCAAGACCGGTTTCATGTTTTGCTAATGCCATATGATTGCTCCTAAAACCTTATGTGGGGGACGCGGGCGACGCAAGCGTCCCCACACCACCCTTCCGCAGCCCCCGCCCCTACGGATGTTATTCCTCGATTACAAATTCGAAGGTGAGCATTGAGATGCTCAGGAAAATGACGTCAAAGGCGGTGATTAAGCCTAGCCAGGGCGGTTCGTTGACGGCGGGTACCATGAGAGCGCCGGTTGCGCGAACCGCGCCGATGACGACGGGTACGATCAAGGGAAAGATCAGGAGTGGTAGCAATAATTCTCGCGCCTGGGTCGCGGATGCTATGGCTGAAAACAGGGTGCCAACTGAGGCTATACCGAGCGTGCCGAGCAGGACGATGGGCAGCAGCGATCCGGCAAATAATGGCACGTTGAACAGCGCCGCGAAAACCGGCAGCGCAACCAGTTCTACCACGCCAATAAAGAGCAGATTGCCCAGGAGTTTCGCCAGGTAGATAGCTTTGCGATCTACCGGGCAGAGCAGCAGGCGATCCATCAAGCCTTTTTCGCGCTCGGCGGCGATGGTGCGCCCCAGTCCCAGTAAGCTGGCAAAGACAAAGGCCACCCACAATGCACCGGGGGCGATAGCGGCTTTATTGTCCACGCGCAAGTCGAAGGCGAAATTAAAGATGACCAGCACGAGCAGGGCGAACAAGC
>VBHV01000270.1 GCA_005881995.1 Chloroflexota bacterium
GACGTTCTTCGACTCATCCCATTGATTGGAATTTTGCTCACTCATTGGTGTTTCCTTCTTTCCTCTCCCGAATGCATTCGGGATGACTCATGAGGAGAAGAGATGTGCTTGCAATTTGCAACGACATCCCTTCTCCTGACAGAGCAAGAACAAAACTTCTCCGATCTTGCTCACATCTTCAGCCCGGCTCTCGGAAGGCGAAAGATCAGCCGGACCGCCTGAGAGGGCAAGCGTCTTCCATCGCGTTTCTCCTCCACCTCTTTCGGTCTGCACCAAATAGGGATCTTTCCTTACACGACGCAAGAGCATGTTTCTTCCTTGTGAAGCAATTGTGTATGCAGATAGAGCAGGAGCACGTCCACCAGGCGGCGAAAGGTCTCATCTACGTCCAGCGGCAGAGCAAAACCACCGGCGGTATTCAGCGAAACCCAGCCGTGCACGATGCTGCGTATGATGCGGATCGTGTGCAGGGCATCATCGAGCGTGAGTTCATAAGCGGAGAGCGCACGCACTCCAATATCCACTACTTCGCGTCCGGCGGTCTGCCATTGGGGATCTGCTTCCTCAGGCGCGTGGGAAGTGGCCTCGTAAAGGCCGGGATGCTCGCACGCGAAATCACGCAGGGCAGAGACGAGCGCAATGATGGCCGCATCGCCGGACTTCCCCATCACCGCGCGTCCCAGCAGACCAGTCATTTCGCGCAGACCCAGCAGAGCCAGCGCGCGCCTGATGCCCGTCAGTCCATCAAAGTAGTGGTAGAGGGTCGGAGTGCGAACGTTCAATTGAGCAGCCAGGGTCGCCATCGTGAGTTGCTCCAGACCACGTTCATCTACGAGCTTCACAGCGGCCTGCATAATCATCTCATGGTCTAAGCCAACTCGTGCTGCCATCAGTTCCTCCTCAAATTTCCTGGCTTTCTGCTCTCCTAATGAGTCGTAATCGTGGCTCTCTGTTCCTGCTGCCCCAGCTTGCGAGCTGCTTCCTCAATGGCGCGGTCCATCGCGGCGAGTGGCTGATCGAGTACACCGCCATGTCCCACGGCGAGTCGACTCGGCTCAAGAGCACGAAGCTTGCGTGCACTCTCCAGGGCCAGCCCTTTATGCCAGGTGGCAAACGCCACCAGCGGGAAAAGCAGCTTGAAAGTGCCTGAGACAGCAATCCCGCCTTTCGTCTGGAAAGCATCCCCCGCGATGAGGGTCCGGTCGCGCGTGTCAAGAAACGAGGCATGTCCCGGCGTATGGCCCGGCGTGGCGATGACTTCAAGTGAGCCGACGTGATCTCCTTCATGCACTAGACGAGAGGGACGCGTCTTACGAATCACCCAGCCGCCGCGCAGTTTGTCCTGCGGCTCATCAGCGTCCAGGCTCATGTCGCCAGAGAGGAAGCGCGCGTCACGTGCTGGCATAACTACCTCGGCCTCTGGCAGCAGCTCATGCAAGGCGTCAAGCCCGCCAATATGATCGGTGTGGGCATGCGTCGGGAAAATGCGAACAATCGGCAGACCGGCCTGTTGCGCAGCTTGCACAATCGATTTGGCGCAACCGGCAAGCGCGGTGTCGATCAACGTGAAACCGTCCTCTTCACGAACCAGGTAGACGTTGACGAAGCCATAGTAGGTCAATTGGATAAGATTATTTCCATGTCTGGTGAGTTTCATCGGATCATCCTTTCACGAGGTCCTTGAACAAGGCTATGGCGATAAGCTGTCTACAGCGCATAGCTAATTTTCTAACATAGCTTTATTATAGTCTAATGTCATTAGATTAGCAAGAGGAAATTTGTGCTAATTGCTTCCCCAATAAATTTGTCTTCTCGATTAAACCGGTGTACCGCTCTTGCCCAGGTTCGCTACGTTGGCTCAACAGCCGCCTCGGCAGGTTCACTGCTTGTACTGCTTACATCACTCACATTACTCTCGATCATCAAATTCTTCTTCGGGAATTGTTCCGGGTGTATTGCGCGCCATTCCCGCCATATCGAAACGATAATAGCCTGGATGACGCCTACAACGGGGACGACGAAGAGTGCGCCCAGGATGCCGAAAAGTTCCGCGCTGGCGATTAGCGCGGTGATGGAGATGATGGGATGCAGCCCGACGGCGTGTCCTACGATGCGCGGACCCACGATATGGCTTTCGATGAGGTGAACCGCGACGAAGTAGATCAGGACGACTACAGCGAGTATCCAGTTGAGGTGGGTCAGGTTGATAACCCAGCTATTGGTTGCAGCAAAGGAGAGCAGGATACAGGCGGCAGCGGATATGAACGTTCCCAGCACCGGGACGAACGCCAGCAGGAAGGCGAGTTCGCCGAGCAGGATAGGATGCGGTACCTGGAAGATGGCCATTCCAGCTCCTACAAGTACACCGATCAGTAGTGAGAGTGTCAATTGTCCACGAATATAGCCACCTACAACCTGCTCCAGTGTATCCAGAAAAAAGATGCCGCGCTTTTGTTGCGGCTGGGGCAGATTTTCACGGAGCCAACGCATGATGCGCGAACCATCTAGCAAGAGGTAGATGCTGAGCATAGCTACCACGATGATATCCAGCACAAAATCGAAGATACCGCGCACGAATGGGACCGCATCGTTGACCAGCCCGCTCAAGTGAGCGATGATGGTTTGGCGAGCATTTTGAATCTGTGATGGATCAATGCCTAGTGACATTAGCATTGACTCTAGTTGAGTTGAATTACCGCTTGTATTTGTTTTCAGCAGACCTGCTAACTCGACTCGAAGCATGTCGACCTGGGCCACGGCAGCACGAATGAGGAAGTACACAACGATGCTGATTGCACTCAAAGCGACGATGTATACCACCAGAATTGCCAGAATGCGGGGCATGAATCGCTGTAAAGGCTTCACAGCAGGCATGATGGCAACAGCCAGGATCGCGGCGATGGCGAGCAAAATGAGCGAACGCCCTACATGTGATGCGGCCCACAGGATCACCGCCACCACTCCAATCCAGGTGAGCGTGGCCAGAGGGATGCCAACCCGCCGTATCCATTTGGCGCTCGTACGAATGTCAATGCGCCATGTCTCGGAGGGCCGACTGGCAAGCGCCGCCTCTCCTGCTAAAGCGGATGATGATGAAAGGGAGATAGTCTTGTCAGGCTCGCTGCTATGCAAAGCTTTGCCGCATTTAGAACAGAACGTCGCGTTCTCAGGGCAGTTCGTGCCGCAATGAATACAGTACATGTACCGTTTCTCCTTTTCCCAAACATCCAATGTTATGCCGATTCAGAGACGTTTCATAGGCCTTGTTCTATAAACGCTTCTACCAGGTCTTTCTGGTGCGAGAAAGTATCTGCTGGTAAACAAACTACCCCGGCAGGTACCGCCTGAACTCCGGGCGCGGCCCCGAGTATCCGGGCGCGTTATGCTCTGCGAAGATGATCGTTTTGATATTGCCGCGCACTGTGAAATCAGCTACCACGCGCATCCAGCGTGGCGAGAGCAGGGCTACCAGTTCATCAAGAATCGTGTTGGTTGCCGCCTCATGGCTGATCTGCCGGTTGCGAAACTGGTTGATATAGAGCTTGAGACTCTTTAACTCTACCACATACTGGTCTGGCACGTAATCTATGATGATGGTGGCGAAATCGGGGAAACCTGAGCGTGGACACAGGCAGGTGAATTCCGGTATCTCAAAATGCGCTACATAATCGCGCTCAGGGTTGGAATTGGGCCATGCCTCCAACTCACTTCGTTCAATCTCCTCAATGCCATATCTGCCCGGTGTGCGTGTTTGTGTTTCGTTCTCCATACTGGGTTAGGTATCTCCTGTATTGTTGTGGTCTCTTTGTTCCAGTCTTGTTGATGTACGTTAGTGCCTCTATTTTATCACCTTCAAACAAGCCATATGACTGACCGGTGAGAGAAGAAGAGGGGAAGCAGCTGTTGCACAGATTCAAGTAAGAGCGACATCTTCCCCCGTTACCCCACCTTTGCCCTGAACAACCCACTGTCCATTCGATCCGACCAGGGCAGTTGTGCCATCAATGCCAACCACCGTCATCTTACGCCTCATACCTGCGATGGTGGATGTAAAAGCAGGTGGAATCTCGTTGAAGTGGGGGATGACCGCTATGCCGGGGACAAGGCCAAGAGCGGGAAGCGTGCGCCACACTTGAGGAAAATCGAAGAGCGCCGCGCCAAGCACCATTGCACCAGCCGAACAACCGGCGATAATACCTCCACGCGCAAACATATCCAGAATAGTCTGCCACGCCGCCGTTTCCTGGAGTGTCTCAAGCAGGTAGCGCGGCTTCCCTCCTGAAAAATAGACAAAGTTCGCCGCGGCAAGTTGTGAAACTATAGTGTTATCATCAGCATCGGCATGATTAAGCAACATCACAGGCTCAACCGCTACCCCAAGTTGAGCAAAATGTTCGACGCCCATCTTAGCCCAGCGTTCAGGAACATCACCGCCATCGGGAGCAGACGCGGTCGGCACAATAGCGACACGCGGCGTCTCATTCAGTCGCTCGACCAGGGACTTATCGACCGGCAGCATAGGAGGGAGAAATTCGCCCGCTCCCACCAGGGCTATGGTTCCATCACGTGCTGTTGTCATCGCGCTTGCCTCTCTTTATCGCGGTTTATGTCGTAACGCTTGCAATCCTTTAACTGTTTTATAAAGTGAGCTATATCATATCCTCTGACGTGAAGGTTTTCAATAACCAGCCGCTGCAATTTGACGCTTTCCGTTCTCAGGTGCTACAGTATAGAGAATATATTCTGATGTACACACCACCAAGTATGATCAGCGATGTGCGAGCTATCATCGTGAAACCCCGGTGGGAGGTCCAGCTCACTATTCAACGTGTGCTGGACGTTTTTATAAGTAAGGAGGATGTCCCGCCATCATGTCTTCAACGTACATGCCAGACCAGGATAAGCTGGCTATGGCAGACCAGGACCCGTTTGCTGAGAAATTTGCTCGTGAAGGCCTCACATTTGATGATGTACTGATTATTCCCGCCGCCTCTTCGGTTCTCCCCCATGATGTTTCTACCCGCGCTCGTCTCACACGCGCTATCACCATCAATATCCCCATCATCAGCGCCGCCATGGATACTGTGACCGAGGGGCGTTTAGCCATTGCGCTGGCGCGTGAAGGCGGGATGGGCGTTATCCATCGTAATTTATCGATTGAGGCGCAGGCGGAGGAGGTTGATAAAGTCAAGCGTTCT
>VBHV01000271.1 GCA_005881995.1 Chloroflexota bacterium
TGGCTTCTTCAGCGCGATGAAATGTACTCCACACATCGATATATCCAGTGCTCAGCACCCATTGCAGACCAGCAGACGATTCGCTCAATTTTTTGGTAAGAGCGTTATACCCATCCCGCGCTTCTCTCAGCGCTACCTGCTGGTAGAGATGCCACTTTTTATTGTGATGCTGCGACTCTATTACATCAAGCTGCGCTTTCAACTGGTTCATGCTGTTGATGAGGGTATCGTAACCGCGATTGTTCACCCCTTTGGCAGTGGTAAAGTGATAAAAGAAAATGGAGGCAACCAGCCACAGTCCCACGGCCACAAGCGTGCCATAGACAATAGGATGCCAGCCGGATAAAGGCTCTGAGAAGAGGGAAACAGGGGGAGCAAAGTAGAATCCCGCCGTCAGCGCAGAGGCAATAAGAGGAATATGTGCAGCCAAGCCTACCAGCGCCGCCCCATAGGCTTTCATCCCTGTGCGCACGTGGGCAAAAATCCCCTGCTTCAAGTCGGACCGTTGAGAGCCTACATGTATCTCTTCAGCAATATCAATACGCCCGGTAAGTGTACCACCGGTATTAGACGTGATCATTTCAGAATGACCAGGTAGCGCATCTTCCATAAGACTTCCCCAATTTCATTTGTATAAAGGTGAGACGATTCGCGCTACAGGAGAACTTGTAATACAGTATACATTACTTTCGCTCATTTTTACGCAACAAAAGCGCCAGGTGATCTTTTTCTATAAGACGATGCAGCAGGTGATTTTTCGCGTAGCATCTTTTCAGCAAATGCGGCAGGGAGCCCCCTGGCTTTAGACATGGGGAGGAATGGCCGCGTGCGCTAGCACACCCACTAGTTTCACAGATATTCCACATTGACGATCTTTCTGAAGTAGAGTACACTCGTGCTATGAAACAGCTCATCACGGCCAAGCTCAAATTGCAGACGAATGCGACGCAGTTCCAGGCATTGCGCAAAACGCAACTGGCCTATCGTGATGCGCTGAACGCTGTGAGTCGGTATGCTTTCGAGCATGGCAAGATGAGCAACCAGATACGCTTGCGCGATGAAACGTACTACCAGACACGTGCTACCTATAAATTGCCTGCC
Source organism: Chloroflexota bacterium (assembly GCA_005881995.1). Next base: position 1,102 of record VBHV01000271.1, read on the forward strand.
CAAATGGCCACCAACGTTGCCCGCCAGGTCGGGGCCACCTATAAGACGCTCTGGACAAAGGTTCGGCAGAATAACGCTGCGCGTCGAGCTGGTCTGACCAAGAAGCGCTACCAGGGCCTGGACAAGCCACCCAAATATGTCTCCCCGACCTTGACGTATAACTATCAACGGGACTATAGCCTGAAGCCCGATCAACAGGTAAGCATCTTGACTCTCTCTGGGCGGGTGATTGTGCCCTACACCGCGTATTCCCAGCATGGCGCATTGCTCCAGCGGGGCGCACATATTGGAGCTGCGAAGCTCTGGTATGACAAACCCAAGAAACAGTTCTATTTGCTGGTCTCCCTGGAGGTTGAGGTAGCAGATCCCGCACCTGAAACCCATACGGGTGTCGCCGGTGTGGATGTAGGCGTTCGCTACTTGGCGGTCACTGCTACTACCACGGGAGACCGTTCCTTCCATTCCGGGAAGAAGATCATCCCCAAAGCCAACCATTATGCGAGACTGAGGAAGCGTCTGCAAAAGAAAGGCACTCGCTCTGCTACACGGCGCCTGGTCGTGATTGCTGGACGAGAGAGACGGTTGAAGCAAGATGCCAATCATGTGGTCTCGAAACGTATCGTGACCCGACACCCGCACAGTCTGATTGGACTGGAACAGCTGACAGACATCCGCGAGCGCACTGGGCGCAGGCATAGCAAAAAGGCGAGCAAGAAGCAGCGACGTGCCAATGCTGCCTATTCCAAATGGGCCTTTGCTGAGTTGCACAGCATGATTGCCTATAAAGCTCTCCTGCAGGGTTCGATGGCGATCAAAGTGGATGCACACTACACCAGCAAGGCTTGCCCGATGTGTGGGCATACGTGCCAGGCCAATCGCCCCAAGAAGGGCCTGATGTTCATCTGCCAGCACTGTCATTACAGCCTGCATGCGGATCTGGTGGGTGCCAGAAATATCACGATGCGAACGCTCCTGGCCCGGCAAGACTGGGTGAGGACGGGGCAGTTGTCAATCGTCCCTGATGTGTCGGACGAAGAAGCCAAAGCTGCACGTCGGCTTCGGTATGCAGAGTTGCGGTGGAGTCTAGACACAAGCCCCGCCCTTTAGGGCCGGGGTATTTGACCGAGAGTATGATAAAATATCCCCATTATGCAAAACCTGTGGGCAGAAGATACCAACCACGAAATGGCTGAAGAAAGCGGCGCATCCGCGGGACGGGCCGCAGATCAGGCCATGTCTTCCCGACCGCCTGACGCAAAGCGTAGGACGCAGTCCATCAGGGAGTCTGGCAGTCGGAATATGGACACAGTGTTGTCCGCGTTGCGCGCCTGGCTGCTCTCAGATTACATAGCGCCCTACTGTCGCTCCCTGGCCGCCACCCGCATTTTTCGCCGTTGTTATTTAATTGATGTCCTTGGCGGAACAAAGACAGGCAAGGACGTAGGGACGCGATTTATCGCGTCCACCTCTTCATCTGAAGCACTTACACTCAACATCTTTGACGACCTCACAGAAGGTGCATCATCTGAAAAACCACAGAAGCAAGCCCATTCACTCTCAATTCCGCCCATCCTCCAACCCATCGTTTCACTTGCTCAAGAGCTTGCGGGGGAAAGCAAGCCCATCACGCTTCAGGGCATGATACTTGAAGGCGGAAAGAACAAGGCAAAATCGGCGGATAGGCCCTTTGCCTTACCAAAAGCAAGCGCGCTCATAAGCGCGAACTGGCGAGAGATCGCGCCCGCCCTGCTCCCGGCAATCGAACAATTCGCCGCAATCTTCCTGCTCAATCCCATCTCGCCCACTTCCCAGCAGCACGAAATCCCATTCTTTACCTATGATGACCTCGTCCCTTTCTACCAACGAACTGCGCCAACCGAGCTATGCCTGCTCATCGCGCATAAACACATTGAAACTCGCCTGCTTCCAGCGTTGCACACCCCCCCAGGAGCAGCCGCCTTCACCTCCCTACTGCGAAGTGATCGCTGGAAGACCTTGCTGGCAAAGGATGATAACATCGCAAAAACCATCAACAACGTAATCGACCTGTTCCAGGCAGCAATGCAGCCGCATTTTCTCGCCGTGCAGCGCATCGCTTTCCCCATGCTGCTTGGCCCCGCCAGCGTAGAAGACACACCCTATACCCTCCTCTTCGCCACGCGCCGCCAGGACAGCCTCGTATGCATGAATGACGCCGTGTGCAGCTATCGCCGCCGCCTGGAAGGACAGAGCCATCGAGGCCTCCTCAACGAAGCCTGGTTTCGCGAGCAGCAGCGCGCCCGTCACGAAACTGCGATACAGCACTTGAGAGAAGACACCCTGCGCCGGGGACGCGCCCAATCCCCTCGTCGCTGGCCCGACCTGCGCCAGCAACTACTCATCGCCCACTTCGGACAATGGCTGCAGCGCGATTACGATGAAATCATCCTCAACCTCCTACAATCCGGAGAACTCCGCTGTGACTGGAAACACCCGGCCACCGCCGCCGGTGGTATTGTAGGGGCGCCCCTTGCGGGCGCCCTGTCCAGCGAAGTTGCGGCCGCCCTCTCCAGAGTTCCTGGCAATGAGGACACCCTGTTATGGTCAGAAAAAAAGAAGCGTTACTAGGGGGAAACGCCAGGTATGGGGATGCCCAGCGTTTTAGTAACACCTCTTAAAGTAGGAACGTTCTACCTGGATGATTGGTGGCATGAAATCGAGGGGAAATTGCACTGTCGCTCACAATAGTGAATTTCCCCCTATCATATCGTTCAATCAACGAGTATAATAATCAAAAAAATACTACCTTGCCGACTGCCTGACGCGCAGCGTAGAACGAAGTTCGTTGGCAGTCGGAATAAAGAGAATACTACCTTGCCGACTGCCTGACGCGCAGCGTAGAACGAAGTTCGTTGGCAGTCGGAATAAAGAGAATACTACCTTGCCGACTGCCTGACGCGCAGCGTAGAACGAAGTTCGTTGGCAGTCACTCGAACAGGCTGAAAGGACCAGGTTTATCTCACCCACATCCTCGCAGTCGGTAGATGGCTCTTTTAATGATGGAGAGCGACATCACGAAGCTGGTAAGCGTGATGTCGAAATGTACATACGCACCTACAACACCCTCATGCGCAGTTCGGGCGAGATCAGCCTCAAAGCCCTCGTGCAGGCCCATTACAACATCGACTCCAGCCTGCATCCCGACGCAAGATCACCCTATCCAGACATGTCGGCTTTCATCTACAGTGTCCTGCGCCTGCCGGCCTCCATCGTACACTGCGGCCTCGTCTTATTGGGTCAATCCGAAGACGTATTCCTCCAACAGGGCTTCCACGTCGATAGCTGGCAAGCCGTCACAGCCTCCGCCCGCCGCCGCAAATGGTTTTACGATGGCCACAACACTCTTGCCGCCTACGTTGCCAGCGTCAGTGACACCGACGACATCGTCCCCATCCTCGTTGCTTTCCAGATCGAATGGAACAAAATGCACTACCTGCTCAACGTAGACCCCACCACCATGCAAATTCTGGAGACTCGCATGGAGCGCACCTCACCAGTTTTCACCGAGATGCGCAAAGTCCTGCGCGAGCGCCTGCATATCGCCGTAGACGACTGGGAACGCCTCGAACTCATCTGGGGCGATCGCCTTGAAGAAAACCTCCTCACCATCGGCAGGCAGCGCAAAAGCTTCGCCCTGCGCTTCCTCGGCGGCTCCCACGTAGGCTACGTCCGTGCCACTCGCCAGTGGTGGGCTCCACTTGAAAACCTCCTCAACACCCTCGGCTTGCAGGATCGACCCGTCTACTTCGTCTCCAGCAACACCCACAGCCTCGTCAACCTCATGTCAGGTACCCTCCTGCGCCGCGACGCCGAACTCACCAGTTTCGCGCTTTCCGGCGAAGATCCCTACCTGGCCGACGAATGCCGCAAACTGCAACAGGGCATCGTACCCGGCAACTGGCAAAACTTCCTCTACTTCGTCTCTCGTGCATGGATGCGTACACCCGCGGGCAAAGAATTCATGCGCATCCGCGCAACCGAAGAGCAGGAGCGCGGCATCTGGTACGTCGGCGCCCGCCATGGCCTTGAGATCGACGCGCAGGTCTTTGAACTTGCCAAACTGCGTCATATGGAGGTCGACCCCCGCTGCCGCATGCCCGGCATGGACAAACTCGCCAAAAGCAAAGCCATCATTCTCAACATCGACTACCCACTCGGCATGGCCGCCTACCGCATGATGCGCGAAATCATGGAAAACCTCAGCGACATGCGCGGCATCTATATCCTCGGCAAAGCCGCCACCCTCAACGGCAGCATCGGCGACGTCATGATCTCCAACGTCGTGCTCGATGAACACAGCCAGATCCCCTACTGGCTCGACAACTGCTTCACCGCCCAGGGACTTCTATTACCGTGCCAACTACACTGTCGTAGAAATGGAGAGCGGCCCTTACCTCAACGCTGTCTACGAAGACCAGTACCTGACGCGCTATCCGGTGGGAGAAAACATCAACTTCGCCCGTTTGCCCTACGAACTCGGCATCCTCCACTACGGCTCCGACACCCCCTACACCCGCGGCAAAAACCTCGGCGCCGGCAGCCTCTCCTACTTTGGCATGGACTCCACCTACGCCAACGCCATCGCCATCCTGCGCCGCATCTTTGAAAACGAGATTCGCCTCGTTCAAGAACAATCAACCCACCCCCTTGAGGAAATCATGCAGGAGGAAACAAAGGTATCGTAGGGAGGCTAAATCGCCTCCCTACAATGCCAGGGATTGCTCCGTCAAATCGACCTGCATGCCCTCCATGGTTGATTGCATCAAATAGCGGGTCACCGCGTCAACACTTCCCGTTTGCCTATAGACCGCGACCTGGCGGTCCGCCCCCGTTCCGCGCGGGTCATCCAACAGCATGCGCAGGTAATGAATCTCGCGTCGACTGCCCAGGTCGTCGAGTACATCATCCACAAAATCCAGCAGTTCGCTAATCGCATCGCGCATACGCACGCGGCGATTGCTCATAAAATCTACCAACTCTGCATCCAGCCCGTAGCGCATGGCGCGCCACTTGTTCTCCTCGATCAAGTAACGTGGCAAGACATGCATCGTCATACCGCGTTTATGCAGCCACGCTAGCTTCGCCACCAGCGCCTGGCACAGTGCTGTCAGCGCCAGCGTATCCTCCATTGTTGCTGGCATATCGAAGATGCGGAACTCAACCGTGTCGAAGAATGGATGCGGGCGAATATCCCACCAGATCTTCTTCCCATTATCAATCACACCTGCCGTAATCAGCGATTGCACATAGGCATCGAAATCAGCCCAGGAGCTATAGAATTCCGGTACGCCGCTGCGCGGAAATGGCCGCCACACTACTGAACGATACGACTTGATGCCTGTAAAACGCCCACACCAGAACGGCGAATTCGTCGAAAGCGCCAGTAGCTGGGGCAGCCAGTTTCGCAGTGAATTGATCAGGCTCATGGCAATGTCATGGTTTTCAACCCCCACGTGTACATGCAGCCCGAAAATCAGAATGGAACGTGCCACATCTTGTAGCTCCTCTTCTAATTCCAGGTAGCGTTCGTTGGGCATCGAAAGCTGCTCCGTCCAGGAGCCGGTAGGGTGAGTACCCGCGCTAATCAGCGTCAGCCCCTCCTGACCCGCAAGTTGCAGCAGCTTTGCGCGCAGGTGCTGCAGTTCCAACCGGGCCGCCAGGATGTTAGGGCAAACGTCGGTGACGATTTCGACCGTAGATTGCAGCATTTCAGCCTTGATCTTATCACCAAACAGTGCCACCCCTTTTTCCAACATCGTCAAAATATGTGAGGACAACTGACCTGTGTGACGATCTACCAGTTGAAATTCTTCTTCGATACCAAGGGTAAAACGCGAAGACATGCAGAGGCTCCTTCTCCAGAAAATGCAATGGGGAATAAACGTTGTAGGGCTATCAAAAACAGACTACAAAGGGCCACATTCCAGAAGGCATGTTTCCATCGAAGACCATCGTCATCAGTTGAAGCATGCACGAGCATCTAAGCTTCCTTAGTAATACAAGCCTTGCTGCCTGGCATCGTTGCCATACAAGCTGCATTGCAAACCAATCGTGCCCACGGGTAGTAAGCATCTTTGCTTCTTTACCGTGCAAGGAGTAACTCTACATGACATAATAATACACCTGGGAATCATAGCGTACACAAGAAGTATGCGATTTGTCAAGGGAATGAGCGGAAAAACGTGTTTAGATTATTTCGCCTTCTTGACCTTTGGCAGTGTGAAGAGCCGGTCAGCAATCAAATCGCCTGAGAAGTTGTAGGGTTTAACGCCTGCAAGTGCGCTCGTATCGATACTAATCTGCACCATCGGCACATATCCCCCCTGTTTCTGCACCAATACCGCGTACTGAGACTGTCCTACCACATGTTTC
>VBHV01000272.1 GCA_005881995.1 Chloroflexota bacterium
TCTCGTGCTGCGATGAAAGTGTCATGTTGGGTCCTATCCTATTCTAGCTTTCAGATTGCTCTAGTATAGAGTATATCGTTTTGGGGGAAAAAATGTTGCTGTAATTCTCAAGCATTGACTCGACGCCTAACAGACAAGTATGCTAAGATAGCTCAAGATACTTCCTGCTCTAGCATATTCAGATGGAATAAGGTAGCATGCCAAAACTTGATGGCTCGGTTGAGAGCATCGTATTTCGTAACGAAGAGAACCATTATACGGTTGCGCGTTTTCGGCCCAATGATAGTGGCCGCTTATTTCGTGATGATCTGACGACCATTGTTGGCGCGCTCCCAGGTGTGCATGTTGGCGAGTTGTTGACGGTGGAGGGGGAATGGGAAAAAGACCCCAAATATGGTCGTCAATTGCACGTGACCAGTTTTGTGCAGCGTTTGCCCGCCTCGCCAGAAGGCATCATGCGCTATCTCAGTTCTGGTCTGATTAAAGGCATCGGGCCGAAGAAAGCTGAACGCATTGTCGCGCATTTCGGCGAGCAAACCCTGGCCATCATCGAGCAGCAGCCCGAACGGTTGAGCGAAGTCAAAGGCATCAGCTCGAAAGACCGCGAGCAGATCATCCAATCCTGGGTTGAGCAAAACGAAGTCAAGGAACTGCACCTCTTTTTGCAATCTCACGACGTGTCGATCAACCTGGCAACGCGCATCTACAAGCAGTATGGGCAGGAATCTATCAAGATCATCCGCGAGAACCCATATAAGTTAGCCGACGATGTGAGCGGCATCGGCTTCCGCACGGCTGATGAGATAGCGGTAAAGCTTGGTTTGCCGCGCGATAGCATCCCGCGCCTGGCCACGGGGCTTAAATATGTGCTTGCGCAGGCCGCGAACGAGGACGGTCATTGCTTTTTGCCGGAACATGCCTTGTTGCGCAGGGCCTCTGAGATACTCCAGGCGCCTCACGAACTCCTCACGGAGGCTGTAGAGCAACTGAAAAACGAACGTGATATCTTCATCGAGCCGCCTCTGCAGCCGGCAAAGCCTCCAGAAGCTTCCCAATCGGCAAATGGGGACGTGCCTCCCGTTGATTGGTCTGAAGCGGAAGAAAGCGGTCAGCGTATCTATTTTGGCCCATTCTGGCATGCTGAAAATGGTTCGGCGCGTATTTTACGCACCCTGCTGCGTTCGCAGAGCAAACTGCCGCCTGTAAGCCAGCAGTACTGGGAGGCGGTCTTCGACTACCTGGCGCAGAAGCGCAAGATGGTGTTGACGGAGAAACAGCGCGAAGCGGTGCAGATGGCGTATCAAAAGAAAGTCACTATTCTGACGGGTGGGCCGGGAACGGGCAAATCGACCTCCCTGCGCGCGCTGCTCATGGTTCTGCGCAAACGCAACATCGATGTGGCTCTGGCAGCGCCAACCGGGCGAGCCGCCAAGCGACTGACCGAGGCTACCGGAGCGGTCGGCTTTCAGGCGAAAACGCTGCACCGCTTGTTGGAATACGCGCCGCACGACAATACCTATCAACGCAATGAGGAGAATCCCTTACCGTACCAGTTTGTCATCGTCGATGAAGTCTCGATGGTCGATATTCTGCTCTTCTATCACCTGCTCAAAGCCCTCCCGCCTGATGCTCACCTCTTGCTGGTAGGTGATGCTGATCAGCTGCCTCCCGTTGGCCCCGGCAACGTCTTACGCGATCTACTGCGCAGCGAGTCCATCCCGACGGTGCGTTTGACAGAACTCTTTCGCCAGGCGCAGCAAAGCCAGATTGTGGTCAATGCGCACCGCATCAATGCCGGGCAAATGCCCTCGCTCAAACGTGAACAAAAAACCGATTTCTTCTTCATATCAGAAGATGACCCCGTTCGCGCCCAGCGCCTCGTTCTCGACCTGGTACAGCGGCGTATCCCCAAGCACTACGCCCTCAATCCGATGACCGATATCCAGGTGCTTGCGCCCATGTATCGCGGCCCTGTGGGTGTGACCAGCCTGAACGAAGAACTGCAGGCGCACCTGAATCCCAGCGCGGTTGCCTCGATAGAATGGGGCGGGCGCGACTTGCGAGTAGGCGACAAGGTCATGCAGGTGCGCAACAACTACGATAAAGGCGTCTTCAACGGAGACGTGGGCTGGATTCGCAGCATCAACAGGGAAAACTCCACCCTCAAAGTCGAGTTCCTGGAAGAGGCCGGGCCACTACTGGTCGCTTATGAATTTCACGAACTGGATGAACTGACTCTGGCCTACGCGCAACCTGCTCTATACCGCCATCACGCGCGCAAAGCGCTTGTGCATCCTCATCGGTCAACAGCGCGCCCTGGAAGTAGCCGTCAGAAATGATCGCGTTGCGCTGCGCAATACGGGGTTGGCTGAACGGCTTGCGATGGTTGCGAAGGTCGGCATTTGGGATAGGTAGATTTGACAGGAAACGACCTGTAGATGTATACAGGGAACGGAGGCTGGGCCTCTCGATGGAAGTCTGACTAAACAAGCAGGCTCACTTCAATTGGGGATGAGCCTGTGAAAAAGGACAAGTAAATCATGTGGGCTGTACTGGCACTCAGCGCCACCGTTCTCACATCGATACTCCCTATTCTCAATAAACTACTGCTGCGTGATGCGCGGCCAGCGCTCGTAGCATGGGCTATCAATGCGGCCTCCCTTCCACTGCTGGCGATGGGTACGCTCTTCTTCACAGAATGCACGATTGAGACTGACCGCATATCTCTCTCTTGCTCAGCGCATTGGCCGCAAATCGATGCTGTGTTTGTTGCTGCGCTCCTTGGTTCAGCTCTACTCAACTGGGCGGCTAGCCTGCTCTCTTCACATGCGCTATCCAGGGCGGATGCTTCACTCGTTACACCCTTGCTCACGTTTAACCCGGCCTTCACTCTCCTAGTGGCCCTGGTAGTGCTGCGCGAAATACCTGGACTACAGGAGGTTCTCGGTGTTGCCGTCATTCTACTCGGAGCCTACCTGCTGGAAGTTCAGGAAGCGCGCAGTGGACTGCTGGCGCCGCTGCTCGTCCTGCTGCGGAAACCGGGGGCAGCGCTTGCAATCGTCGCCAGCATGCTCTGGGGCGCCACCACCGTGCTGGAGAAGCTGGCCATCGAACACGTAAGGCCCCCGAGTGGCCTTTCACTAGGAGGTTTTTTGGAGAAGGAGGAGAAGTAGCCTAAAAGGGCGAAAAAAAGACGTGAGAGCGATTGTGCTGCTACGATAGAACAAAATCCCATCTGTCGGAGCAGGAGAACAATCATGTCTCACCCTGAGCCATTATGCCAATGGATCGAAACGGTGTCAACGGCCTTTCCAAAGTTGAGTCGCCCGCAAGCCAAAGTGCTGGCCTATTGGAGCTATGGGATGGTGCTGGAAAAGCGCGTGTGGCATCACGCTGGTGTGTGCTGCTTTGGCCCTGCAACTGGGCTGTGCAGAAGCCAGTCTGCTGCAACGCTTGCGGGAATGGTGCTATAGCGCCAAAGACAAAAAAGGGGACAAGCGCCGCGAACTGGACGTGAGCATGTGTTTTGCGCCGTTGTTGCAGTGG
>VBHV01000273.1 GCA_005881995.1 Chloroflexota bacterium
TGTTAAGATGGGCGGCAACGTTGGTGTCGCAGCGATGGGTGGCGCCTGGATGTTGACCTGCTCCCCGAAATTTGATAGTTTGAAGGTGCGCACCGTCTTATCAGTATCACCCTGCGCCGCTATTCCCGTAATCACAATTTCATACGGCAAGTTATCATTTTTCCCAATGCAGGTGGTCACATGGTCCAACGTGCCTGCTGGCGCACCACCGCCTGTGATGCCAGAAAGATAGCTGGGATCAAGTTGGCCGCTGAAATTCCAGCAACTTCTCCCATCCACATTCGAGTCGGTAGGCTGGCTGGGATTCTGGATATGGCCCAGGATAGCCGAGACGCCCGTCTGTGGATCGGATAGTGTGCGTGGATCAATCAGCCCCGTCGCTGATTGCCAGGAACCCAGGGCGGCGAGGTAAATGTACTGTTGATTGCCCAGGGCGATGATCTGTACCTGCTGATTGGTCCCCAAAAAGATCGCATTGGCTGTAGCCTTGAGCTTATCGGGAACCTGAATATCGCCATCCGCGCTGGTAATCGGCAGCGCCGCATTTGTCCCAATGTTCTCTGCTTTGAGACTAAAATGATAGGATGTAACCTTCTGAATAGCTGCCTGAGCATTTTTAATCAATTGATGCACATCAGGCGCGTTGCTATTGTCTCCACCGCATGCCGCAAGCAGCAGCGCCAGCATCAGGATGAGCAATATGTAGGGGTGCGATATATCGCCGATGATTCTGTAGGGACCCGATGTGTTGCGTCTGCCTGCCATGGAACCCTCCTTCACTCTATAAGCCATATGATGTATGTATGACACATATTTTACCATACGGCTGAAGAATAAAGCAGGTTTCAAAGACTTCCAGGGCGACCCTGGCGGCCGCCCTGGAAGGCAATCATTCACAGACCCTGCCTTTTCTCCTATCAATCTTGTATATCAAGCGTATTATATGCTATGCTCGTTTCGAGCATTCACCCCACACTCAGGAAAATGAGGAACGTTATGTCAGAACGAAAGCAGCAGAACTTGTATGTCCCCTTGCGAGTGCGTTTTCGCTCGACAGCCGAGCGCGCGCAGTGGGAACATGAACAGGCTGCGGCCAATACGCCTACCATGCCGGGTATCCCAGAGACCCCCGATGACCGGATGCTGCAATCTCCAGCCGTAACGTATCCACATGGGATGGAGGTACCGCAGCGCGCGCAGCAGATTAAAGAGGTGATCCGCCTGGGCAATGTATTGCGCGCGGAACTGGGCCTCAATGAAGTGTTACAGCAAATCATCGCCTCACTGAGCGCGTGCACCGGCTTTCGCAGCGCCGCCATCAACCTCATCGAACAGGGCAGCGAATACCTGGCGGTTGCAGCACAGATAGGATCAACCGAGGAAAATGCGCGCCTGTTAGCGGAAAAGCCTATCACACGCGAGCAAATGCAGCGGCTCATGCGCCAGGAATTTCTTATCAGTCAGAGCTATTTTGTGCCGCACGAACGCTCCTCAGAATTTTCGGATATTCCAGGGGTTGTAGATTTGCCATTGAATCGATACGAGCCAGGTGGATGGCATCCTGAAGATGCACTACTTGTACCCCTCTTTAGCCCGCGCAAAAAGGAAGTACTTGGCTTACTCTCTTTAGATGACCCGCAAGATGGCAAGATACCAACCGAAGAGCATATAGAGATCATCGAGTTGTTCGCGAACCAGGCCGCCATCGCCATCGATAATGCCGTCATCTTCCAGGAGCGTGAAGCCGAGCGTCTCGCCCTGGAACAGGCCATTGACCTGCTGCGCCACGATCTGAAACGCCTGCAAAGCGGTGACTTGCGTCTGCATGTCCAGTCATCGCATGAAAAGTTGCAGCCCATCGTCCAGGCAGTCAATACCATGATCGAAGAGTTCAGCGAGATCCTGGGCAGCGTGCAAAAAGTAACGGAAGCAGTAGATGGGCATGCCCAGGACGTGCGGCGCGGTTCAGAGGTACTCGTGCATGACACCAGCCAGCAAGAGCGCCAGGTAGAGTACATCTCCCGCGTCGTCGATGAGATGGCAAGTACGATGAAACGTGTATCCGAGCGCGCAGAGAAAATGTCCCAGGTGGCATCCGAAGCCACCGAAGTCACCGAGGAGGGGCAAGAAAAAGTGGATCGTGCCCACGGAGGCATGCGCTCGGTACGCGAAACCACTATGCAATCTGCTCGCATCATCAAACGCCTGGGGGAAAGTGGCCAGGAGATCAACGACACCGTCGTAGAAATCACTGACCTCACTACTCGCATGAACCTGCTCGCTCTCAATGCGGCCATTGAAGCTGTGCGCGCAGGCGAGCGAGGCCAGGGCTTTGTCGTCATTGCCCAGGAGATTCGCTCGCTGGCCGTCAGCAGCGCCGAGGCCGCGCGCAAGGTATCAACGCGCATACACGCCATTCAAAACGAAATGACCACTGTCTCTCAGAGCGTTGATCAGCATATCCAGCAGGTGGTTGTGCAAACCGAACTGGTCACCCAGGCCAGTGTCGCTCTTGCCGCCATTGGCGTCGTCACAGAGCAGATGGTTGAGCTTGTGCAGGGTCTCGGCCCGGCAGCCATCAGCCAGGCACAAGGATCGCAACTGGTGGCGCATTCCGTGGAAGAGATTTCACTGATGGCCAGTGAGATTGCCCAGCAATGCGGACAGATGAAGCAATCGCTGGCTCACCTGGTAGAGTTGACTAACTCACTGCGCAAACGTTTATCTGTCATTCGTATTACAGAACGCTAGAACGAGGAACAGTCTTGAGCTGGCATATTCCCGATCCAATGATGCTGGCAGCCGATAGATTTACGCAGTTTCTCTACAGGGCCACAGGCGGCTTGCTGGGAGAAAAGCAGTTGAGCTACTCGGTTCTCCTGCTTCACACTATTGGGCGCAAAACCGGAAAGAAGCGCACTCACGCGTTGTTATATTTCCGGGACGGAGAAAATCTGGTTATTTGCGCGTCGAACAACGGCTCACCTCAATCTCCTGCCTGGTATTTGAACCTGCAAGCGAACCCCCGCGTTCATATACAACATGGCAGGATACGGCGAGAGGTCACCGCGGAAACCGTTGGTACGGAGGAAAGAGAACGGCTCTGGCCGAAGCTTTTAACGGTTCGTCCCCAGTTCGCCGACTATCAGCAGTATACCTCGCGTGTGTTTCCCATAATCATGCTTAAACCGCTTCCCACAGTGAATGGCAGCGTATCGGGTCAAGGAGGAATAGCAGGCATGAGCAGTTATGTTTTCGATCCCCAGGTTATTCACGAAATCAGCCTTAAACATCTTGGAGAACCTCTCGAACACATGTTTGAGAACATAGCTGCGGACCTGTCGGAGCGCTATCCGGGGGCGATAGATACTTCCAAACCCTGGATTTACAATAATGCCGGTGGTGTGATGCTGCAGATGAAGCTCTATCATGCCTCTCTCAATGAATATATTATGATCTGGGGGAC
>VBHV01000752.1 GCA_005881995.1 Chloroflexota bacterium
CTTCTGGCAGGCGCAACAGCTTACTCACCACGACTACGACGATAGCAATGCCATGATGGACGCGTGGCTCTATGTTGTCTCGGGCATGCAGGATGTGAAGGAAAGTGAGAAGCCAGGTCGTGAACTGGAGGCGGGAGAGTCCGCGGACGCGTCAGCACAGCCGATAGAGGTGTCCGATAAAGCCCTGGCCCTGTACAACCTCTATAACAACGTGTTCTTCGGAACTTCGATGTCTCCGGAGAGAGCAAGTGAAGGACTCTACGTCACGGCAAAGCCTCGCCTGGGGCTGGCCCTGGCTGATCAAGGCCAGGCGGCGATTAATAATTAAGTACAACATATAGAAATGGAGCTAACGTGTGAGCAGAGAAAATACACCAGCGGCTCTTGCCTCGATCAAATTCCTTACCGGCCCGCTGGCGGGCAGGACTTTCTCAATCAACCAGTCAATTACCACCATAGGCCGGAATGCAGAGAACGACATTGTCATCAGTGATGATCGACGCGTTTCAAGACAGCACGCTCGCCTTCTTTGGAACAACGGGTCCTGGTCCATCGAGAAGCTCTCCCAGGCAAGTAATGTCATAGTCGCCGGGCAAAGCGTACAGCAAGCTGTGCTTTCCGACGGCACGCAGTTTTTCACCCAGGTCAGAGAGCAAGCCGCGTCTGATACCTTCAGGCAAACCATACCCCCCCAGCCGCCTCCTGTAGAACCCAGGCCATATCTTCCTATAGCCGATCAACCGACTCCTCCTCCGGCAAGTAGCTCTTCAGGACACATCCAGCGGTCAGATGCTACGCAGGCTGTGAGACCGTCTCCACAATTAGGCGGGACAGCAATTGCGCCACTCTCTGCAATTGGCATACCGTCGATCGAAGTGAGCGACAATACCACCGGTAAAAAGCAAACTCATTTGCTCACCAAGGATGTCATCAACGTGGGACGAGATGCAACCAATGACGTCGTCATCGACGATCGCATCGTTTCCGGTCTCCACTTGCGCATTGTACGCCAGGGCAATCAGCTTGTCCTCATCCATCCTAACCCGGCCAATCAGAGGCAGAGAACGCTCAACGGCCTGTTGTACCAGGGTCGCAAAATCCGGGGTGATGAGCCATTCAGCAAGACGTTGACGAACGGCGACATCTTCCGCATCGGTGACGAGAATGGCACGCTCATCACGCTCACGTATAACGATGGAACCGGTGCATCGCAGGAAGTGCTGCCTGCGATGCAGCCCATTCGATTAAGCAAGGCCGAACTGACCATTGGCCGCAATTCAGATAACGATGTAGTCCTGACCCATCCCCAGGTTTCCGCGCATCATGCTCGCCTGGTACGAGAGGGTGGCACGTATCGTATCCTCGATCAGAACAGCACCAATCATGTCTACGTCAACTCACAACTGGTCACCAGTCAAGTTCTCAGACTGGGTGATGAGATCCGCATTGGACCATTCAGACTTCTTTTTGAAGGCGACCAGCTCAAGCCATATGATGAGTCTAATTTCATCCGCATCAATGCACAGAATTTGAGGAAAACCGGCAACAACAATGTGGTGCTGCTGAACAATATTTCGATTACTATTCCTCCCCGCAAATTTGTTGCACTGGTGGGTGGTTCTGGCGCCGGCAAGTCAACCCTCATGGATGCGCTCAATGGATTGCGCCCCGCGCAGCAGGGCAAAGTCCTCTACAATGGCCAGGACTATTATCGCAATATCCCCGCTTTCAGTACGCTCCTGGGCTATGTTCCGCAGGATGACATCGTGCACCGTGATTTG
>VBHV01000274.1 GCA_005881995.1 Chloroflexota bacterium
AGCAACGGTAGGCATGCCCTGATGCAATCAACTGGTGGGCATACTGCTGATACAGGGCCCTGCGCTGTGTCTGGTAATACGGCCCAAAGGGACCGCCAACTATTGGCCCCTCGTCAAAGTCCATGCCAAGCCAGGCGAAACCTTCTATAATGAAATCAACCGCACCTTCTACCGTGCGGGCAATATCAGTATCTTCAATGCGCAGGATAAATTTGCCCCCGGTATGACGCGCATAGAGCCAGCTAAACAGTGCAGTACGAAACCCGCCAACATGCTGGAAGCCGGTTGGGCTGGGAGCGAAGCGCAGGCGCGGCGTTTTTCCTTCCGGTGCTGCTGGCTGCTCCTCTAGACGATGATCGGTCTGTGTCATGATAAAAAAATCCTTCTCCTCTGCAACACTGCGAATGTTGTCCTATTTTAGCATAGTCCGCCAACGATCGATAGCCATGCTGGTTTCATTTTATTGTGAAGTAGATCATTGCAAGTTACGACGTTTTGGCCTATCATTAGGCTTGTTGAAAAAGGAGAGTTTGAGTCGAGAAACCTGTGAAGATATTCTCTTGCGCTATGCAAAATTTGATGAAGAATGAGGCAGTGCGTCGTAATATATAGTGAGCGAACTGAACCCTATCCCGGAGTACGATACCATGCAAAAGACTCGCAAAGCTCCATTTGAGGGCTTCGATGAACATGATCAACCGACAGAGCCAATGTCGGCCATCATCCTGTCACCACGTCCCCCAGAAACACCACCTCCCCAGATATACCCGGTTTTACCGCCGTCTCCTCTTAGAAGTCGCAATGGTAGGCCTGCCGGTGGCGCCCCGACCTCTGGCGCAGGCACACCAATTCAGCCTGTATATGCTCGTCGTAGCTCCATACCTCTGCTGGTAGGTGTGTTTTTCGTAGCGGTACAGTTAGTATTGCTTGCGCGAGTAATACTCTTACTTTTTGGCGTCCCTGGAAATACTCTCTGGATAGAACTGGTTTACGCTTTTAGCAGCGTATGCGCCTGGCCTTTCCAACTCCTCCTGGAGCACGTGAGTTGGCCTGTACCAATTGGGGCAGAGCTAATCAACTACCTGGCTTCATTGCTCGGAGTGCTGGGGTATGGATTACTGTCGCGCATCCTGGTACGCTTTCTCAAGGCTCTGTTGCACTCACGTTAAAAGAGGGAGAAGAGAAAGAAACGATGCCTCTCATTCCTTACCAAACTCGTCCAGCACATCCAGGCTGTTGATGAAGTCTCGGTATGCGTCAAGGTTATCGTATTCTATTTCTCGTTCTTTCCTGGATTCCGACTTTGGAGAAATCGAATCTTCGCTGGTCTCCAGGGCCACTCCCGCGCGTTCTAGCACACTCTCTTCAACATAGATCGGAGTTTTAGCGCGTACCGCGAGCGCGATAGCATCACTAGGGCGCGAATCCACTTCGACATGCCTGCCCGCGACATCCAGGACAATGCGAGCATAGAATATGTCTTCGACAAGGTCCGAGATCACAATGCTCACAATTTTTGCCCCCAGGTCTTGAATGACATTTTTGAGCAGGTCATGCGTGAGCGGGCGAGGTGAACTCGTCCCCTGAAGTTCTATAGCGATTGCATAGGCTTCGGCGTGCGCTATCCAGATAAACAGATAGCGTTCTTGCTTCGTTGCTTTCAAGATGACCACACGCTGCGATGTCTGTAAGTTTATTCGCACGCTTTCCACCGTCATCTCAATCATGAATCTGACTCCCTCTTGAACGGCTGGGATTCGTCGATGTATGATGCCTTTATTGTACACCCATCCGACGGTTCTGCGCAAACAATGCCACTTTTACCCCTATAACATATTACGTTTCTCGTTTTATACAGGGAACTACTCGCCTTCATTTTCCCTTTTCAATGAGTATAGCAAAGAAAAAGCTCTATTCCAAGCCCCTTTTCTGAAAGAAACCGAACAGATCGGTACAAAGTAGCGGGCAAGAGAATATATTTTCTGAAAATTCGTTCAAAAATGTCTTGACTTGTATTCAGGGATTTGGTATTCTTTGAATAGCTGTTCTACTTTCGAACAGTATGATCAGGCTATCATACTATCAAAGCCTATGTAGAAAGGCAGGTATCAAAGAATGGGTTCAGATCATACCAGCGATATTCAAAAGAGAATCTACGACTTCATCGTTGAGTATATCAGAGTTGAAGGTATGCCGCCAACCAATCGTGAAATCGGCAGCGCGATGAAGATTGCCAGCACGGGACACGTGGACTACCACCTCTCGATGCTAGAGAAAAAGGGGCTGATTGATCGCGAAGCGAAAAAGAGTCGCGGCATTAAGCTCAAGAATCAGAGCCAGATCTATGGCATTCAAGTTATGGGCAGCATTGCCGCAGGCGAACCGCTGGAAATATTTTCCGAGCCTGTTGAGCCGCTTGAAGTTGGCCGCGAGCTTGAGCAGCAAGGCGCGTATGCCCTGGTGGTCAAAGGTCAATCGATGATCGAAGATCATATCTGCGACAAGGACTATGTGGTCATCAAGCCGCAGGCTACCTGTGAAAACGGTGACATTGTGGTAGCTGTTCACCTGCAGGGCAACGGGCGCGCGACACTGAAACGCTTTTACCAGGATAAAGAGCATAACCGTGTGCGTCTCCAGCCCGCGAACTCAACCATGGATCCTATCTTCATTCCCAAGAGTGAGTGGGATCAGGAGTGGCAGGTACAGGGGAAGGTCATCGCCATCTTCCGTAAATGCCGCGCTGCTTAACCGTTTCGTAAATTTGCCTGCCTGCCTGCTAATCTACTTATCCATGATCGAAACCTATGGAAGACAAGGGAATGGAAATCTACCTGATTTCCTTTTCCTTGTTATCTGTTGTATCAGAAGAAACATCTATTACCTCTTCCGCACCAACTGCCCCTTGTAGATTTTTCGTCAATCTGCTATACTCTACACTAAGATTTACAGTAAAATATGTCAATGTATTCCAGAACCTCGTCGTGTTGTGGAAGAGAAGAAAGAGAAAGGTATTCATGAGAATCGCGGCGCTGGCATTAGTTCTTATTGTTGCGTCTGCTGTTGTCCTTATTTTTGCGAATACGCTTAATTCCTGGGTTCTGGGTGGATTGATCGGCGGTTTAGCTGCATTACTCATCAGTATTCCAATCTCCCTCATCATCTTTAGTGCACTGGCACGTCGTCAGGATGAGCGTTTGCATGATCAAATGCTGGCGCAACACGAAGAAGATATGGCCTACGATGAGTACGACGAGTATAATGAGTACGCCGAGGTGTATGAAGCAGAGGCCTACGTGCTGCCATCGGAGGACGAGGAGTTCGAGCAAATGCGCAGACGACGCCAGCCTGACGTGCGTGGGTTGCCTGCTGCCGGACAGAGCTACGCGTCGGCCAATCAGCGTCCGTTGAACAATCCACAAGGATACCGCAAGCCAACACGCGATTTGCCTGCAGCTCAAGAAAGGAACAGGGGGGCATCTGCCCAACGCCAGGGTCAGCAAACCGGACACCAGCGGCAGCCACGTTCACCCTATACCACGCGGTCGCTGCGCTCTCAGCAACACGCGGCAGCATTACGCGCTGCCAGACGGGAGGCCGAGCAAGAGCATTCTGGTTCCCAACACCTATCAACAGGCCCGGTGCGCCGACCTTCAACCACGCGCCATCTTCCTCCACAGAGCATTCAATTCCATCGCTCGCACCTGCATGACGAAATGCATAAAACGGAGAAGACGAATACACGTCGCACAAACGCTAACAGTGATACATCCAACAGGAATAAACCTCCTCGCACCGATGATCTGCGCCCGCGTGAGATGCAAACCGACCAGCCGAGGGGCCATAATCCAGTTACCGGACCGGCGCGCCAGAATCCTGAAACGGGCAAGATTGTGCGCAATCCGCAACTGGGGGAATCCTCAAGTGAGTCAAAGAGCGGAAGTCTGAGGAATCCCCTGGTACGCAGAGCCCCGTATATGTACGAGGATGACCCTTTGCGCGAAGAGTTGGCGCAACACGTCGAAAAACCCATTACGCGCCGCTCCTCTCTCCACCACTCTTATGAAAGCGAAGAGGACTAACCTTCTGTCCTATTGGCACTAGCCTCCGGTTGTGAAGTATGCTAGTATAGTCAAAAGCATAGATGATCTAAGGAGGCAATTTTGTTTTTAACCCATCTAACAGATGCTATCACTACATTTATAACCAATCTGTATGTCATGCCGGTTGCAGGTGTCATGGTTGTCAGCGGTACCATTTTAGCAGGCGTCAACCCGGTACTCGCCATCATACTCGTAGCGCTTGCCGGTGCAATCGGGTGCCTGGTCGGTTCCATTGCAGCCTATGGCATTGGTTACGCGGGAGGTCGGCCATTGATGCTGAAATATGGCCGCTATGTCCTGATCTCACAGCATGACGCGGATAAGGCCGATGCCTTTTTCCAGCGCTGGGGAAGTGCGACCACCTTCTTCTCGCGTCTACTGCCTGTCGTGCGCACCTACATTTCGCTGCCTGCCGGTATCGCCAAAATGCCGTTTGCCAGGTTTTGCATCTATACCTTTCTTGGCTCATTCCCCTGGTGCTTACTGCTTGCATATCTGGGAACGCTGGTAGGAAAAAACCTCTCCACGCTGAGTCCCGCTTTCCACTACCTTGATATAGTCATCCTTATCGCAGTGGTCGTATTGGTGGTCCTCTACGTCTGGCGCCACATTCGCAATGATCGCAGGGCCCGCGCTCTACATGCCGCCGAAGAAGCCACACTGGCATCTATGGCGCAGCAGCAGCAATTCATGCAAAATGGCTGGGAGCGACAACCGCAACAGCAGCAATGGGGTCAATCCCAGCAGTGGGGTCAACAGCCTCCTCAATCTCCACAACCTGGGCAACAGACATGGGGCCAACAACCACAGCCCCAGCAGCAGAGCTGGGGACAGCCAATACCCCCTTCGTCTCCACAACAGTCTCAGCAACAACAGGGATGGGGCCAGCAAGTGCCGCAGCCGCCGCCCGCAACAATCCCCACAGCAACAGCAGTGGGGGCGTGTGCAATCCCCGCAGCAGCAACCACCCCAGCAACCGTCGTGGCCTGCGCAAAATGGCACGAACGGCTGGGATGGACAACGGCGATAGCAAAAAGCGACTCTCAGAGGTACATGTACTGAAAAGCGATGAGTCATCCTTTGCACGAATATGAGGATGACTCATATTATTTGAGCCTATCTACCAGTTTCTGTGCAAAAAGATGGGCATCCTCTGGATATCTTGCCGTAATGAGGTT
>VBHV01000107.1 GCA_005881995.1 Chloroflexota bacterium
GAGCTGCTGGACGCCAATGAGGAGCTGCAGGTTGCCAACGAGGAGCTTGTCTTGACTCACGAAGAGCTGCAGGCCACCCTGGAAGAGTTCGAGACGACCAACGAAGAGCTGCAGGCCACCAACGAGGAACTGGAAACCAACAACGAAGAGCTGCAGGCTACCAACGAGGAGTTGGAGACCACCAACGAAGAGCTGCGGGCGCGCACGGCTGAATTGCAAGAACTCACCGCCATCCTCGAAAGCGAGCGGGTGCGATTGTCTGAAATGGTTGAGCTTGCGCCGTTCTATATTATGGTTCTCCGAGGACCCAGCCTGGTTATTGAAGCCTTTAATCCAAACTACACGCACCTGCTGGGAGAGCGACTTGTGCAGGGCAGGCTGCTCGACGAAGTCTTTGATATATTCTGGGAGGCCGATGCGGCAATCACGCGCATGGCACACGAAGCCTACCAGCGCGATATCGCGCGTACCACGCCTCGCACCCTTGTTCGTCTTCCCCGGGCGCAGGGCGAACCTGAAGAGTGTTATTTTGTCTATACCATCGTGCCCACTCACGATGGGAATGGGAAAGTAAGCGGCGTGGTGAT
This sequence comes from Chloroflexota bacterium, assembly GCA_005881995.1. Next base: position 588 of record VBHV01000107.1, read on the forward strand.
TTATGCCATAGACGTAACCGAACAACGCGCCAGGGAAGCGGAGGAGGAGCGCGCCCGGCTCAGACTCATTTTTGACAGCGCGGCAATAGCTGCATTGGCGTTGTATGATGCTGCCACGGCTGAGTTACTCATGGCAAGCCCGCGCTATATGCATATGGAAGCATCTATGAAGGGAATAGAAGTAGATGAACTAATAGGGCGCAGGTGGCATGATTTGAGCATTTTTATACCAGAAGAGCGAAGAACTGCGACCTGGAATGCCGTACGGACCGGCCGAGACTCGATACGCGTACCCGAGGTACGTTTGAAACTTCCCTCGGATGAGCAAGAAACCATCTGGGATTGGAGTCTCACGCCCATTCCAGACAAGGATCCGCAGGAACCCGTTCGTTTTCTACTGGTATCAGCGGTGGAGATCACAGAGCAGGCGCGCGCACGCGAGGAAGTGGAGCGCTTGAACCAGCTCAAGGATGAGTTTTTGTCGCTCGCCAGCCATGAACTGCGCACCCCTCTCACCGCCATCCTGGGTAATATTGAACTGCTCCAGCGCAAGCTGCAGCGCCAGGCAAATACGGGGCGCGTGCCAGATCAAAAGCAGGATTCCGCTCAGGACGCGCAGACTCTGAATCGCATCATTCACCAGATACATCGCTTGACCAACCTGATCGATGAGATGCTCGATATTACCCGTATTAGTGGGAATGTGTTGGAGTTGTTTAAGCAGGAACATGTCGATATTGTTGCATTGGTACGGCGAGTGGTTGAGCAGTATTCCAGCATCGCGACTCACCCGCTCAAGCTGGAGGCTAGCGAGCAGGCCATTACTGGCAATTGGGATGAGGGGAGGCTGGAGCAGGTGCTGAATAACCTGTTAACCAATGCCCTCAAGTATAGTGGACCCGAAACGCCAGTCATGGTTGGCATTGAGCGCAAAACCAATGAAGTGATCGTGTCTGTGCGTGACCAGGGACCCGGCATCAGCTCGGAAGATCAGTCTCGCATTTTCGATCGTTTCTATCGCGCGCAGAAGACTGGCAGCTTTATAGTCGAAGGCCTGGGATTAGGACTCTACATAGCCCACCAGATTATCGTTCAGCACGGTGGCCGCATGTGGCTCGAGAGTAAACCCGGCGAAGGAAGCACCTTTTACTTTTCGCTCCCCCTACTTTGAACCCCCTCAAATGATGACACTTTCCACGTATGAATTACGTGCTTACTTATGTGAAGAAAATCAAAAGAATTCCATAGAAAAAGTTTAATACTCGGATGCACCTGCTCATAGAAAGCGAGGTGTCTCTCATGCAGATACGAGAGAACACTGCCAGACAATACGAAGTGATTGCGGACTGTGACCTGGTTCAACAGGCACTTGTAGGAGATCAGCAAGCTTTTGAAGCGCTGGCCAATCGCTATAGCGCGTCGCTCTTTAACTTTATCTATCACTTTTTTGGTGATTATGACCAGGCCTGTGATATCTACCAGCAGGTATTGCTTCAACTCTATCTCTCCCTTACGACGATTCGCGCGAACAAACCGCTCAAGTACTGGTTGTTCCAGGTGGCGCGCAATCGTTGCATTGATGAGTTACGCCGCAGGCGAGTGGCACACTTTTCGGAGCTTGAACTGGATAATGATGAAGACGAGTACTCGATGCTCTTCGCCATTCCCGATGTCTGCCCTCTTCCTGAAGAACTGGCAGAACAGCACGAAGTGCAGGAGCGCCTCTGCCAGGCTATTCGAGTGCTGCCGCCCAAGTTTCGCTCAATCGTGGCTCTGCGTTATCTTTCTCAAATGACTTTCTCCGAGATTGGGGAGAGGCTCAGCATACCCGAGGCCACGGCCAAAACCTATTTTCAGCGTGCCAAACCACTGCTACGTGCATGTCTGAGAGAAGGAGAGCAGTATCAAAGCGAGTGGCGGTGATGCTATCCTTTGGAGCGCCTGTTAAAGGTGATGGGTAATTAATGCGCGTTCAAGTTAAGAGGTAGCATAATCTCTGACAAGCGGTGGAGCGAGTTTTTCAGCATGGTCAAGAGTGTCGTAGCGGTTTCCTCCAACATATCCGGGGCATCGGTGAAGCGTTCCTCCAGAGCGGCGATGTAGCGTTGATGGCAGCGTACCGTATATCCAGGATCGCGTTCCCCCTGTGTCACGACCGAACCTGCGGAATTGAGCGCGGACAGAAAAAATGCATTGGCCTGCATATAGCAGTCGCGAGCGAAGCTATGTTCCTCCGCGGCGCGCCCCAGTTCCTCGGCGACTTCTCCTGCCGCAGAGTACACTTCTACCTGGCTGATAGGGCTGTGCGGGACGTTCCTGGAACTATCTTCTAGACCGGGCAAGCGTGGCAGGGACGGGGGAAGGAAAGCTGATGGATCCATTCGCATGGATAAGGTGTTCTCCAGCAGGGTCCAGGGGAACGCAGGTTGAGAGAACATATCAAGCACCTGCTGGCAGAGGTAGGACATAAGCCCGCTTTCTCGTAAAAATGTCTCTTTATGGCCATTCAAACGAGCCAGGGTTGCTCGCTGTCTATAGACGCGCGTGAGATCAGCCAGGGCGGCATAGAGAATACCATCCAGCTCCACAGCAGACGTACTCGGCACACCGGACGTTTCTTGCCAGCCCAATATGATCTGACGACAATGCTCTTCCACATCGTCAAGTAGAGAGGCGCATTGCGCTGCAAGCAGTTTTTGTTCCTTGCTCGTGCGTTGCCGGACCAACTTACTTTGACTTGTGCTGAAGTCTAACTCTGCCTGGGCGAGCGTCAGCCGGACTACTGCCTCTCCTAAGCGATCACCGCTGACCTGGTAGACACTTCGGCTCTGTACTAATAAGCTAATCGCGCGTTGAAAGAGGTGCTGTATATCTTCTAACGAGGCCCCCTCACGTCCAGGGGTGGCCAGGGTCGTAGTAGTGTAAGCTATCGCATAGGCGCAATAGCCCAACCCCAGGTACAGGCTGCCAGCAGTTTTCATATCGTGCTCGGCGTTGAAATGCCCACGTGCCTGTTCGTACATCTCACAGGCCTGTTGATATGCTCCCAGGCAGCGATAGTCATCCCCGCAATGCAGGGCAACATCCAGGCGCAGCGTTGGCTCTACATCGTCGAGCGCTTCCTTTTGAAGCAAGCGAAATGCTCGCAGGTGATAGTTCAGCGCTGTTGCGTAGGCGTGGGTCAGGAAGTAGTTGTGCCCTAGTGCATCGAGAATAGCTGCATGGTGTTTCATCGGTGCGAGCGCCAGCGCGGACTCGAAGGCATGCAGAGCGGCGTCGTAGTCCTGCTTCTGCTGTGCGACCAGACCCGACAAAAAAGCGTAACGAGCCTGGTTGATGGGTTGAAGGGTCGCGATGGCCTCGTTAGAGAGCGGGGGAAGTTCTTTCAGCGCATGCAAATCAACATGATGAGCGCTTGTAAGCAAGACATCCAGGAAATCCCACTCCCCCTCTGAGACAAGCTGCTTGCCGCTGTTGAAATGCTTCTGCTTATAGAGGACTGCCAGCTGCTTCAAATGCTCGGTTTGCTCGAACAACGTCGTGAAGTAGTCGTCCGATTGCCCTAGTTGCCCCGCGAAAAACTGGAGCGCCTGGAAAGACGGGGTAATCTTATCGCGTTCGAGCGCGCTGACATAAGACTTCGAGTAGCGTTCGCCACCTAGCTCACTCTGTGTCAGGTTTTGTTGCCGGCGAAGCTGTCGAAGGCTTTCGCCAATAGATTGTTCTCTTCCAACGACTGTCATGGCTCACCTCTCCCCTAAACAAGCGCCTGTCCATGCATCCTTTTTTAGTTGAATCCGCTCATAAACCCATTGTACTGCATATGATCTAAGCAAATCAAGCAGGAGAATATTATTTTTCATTAGGATTTGCTTGACAAGCTGTCAAGATAAGGACATTTGCTGCTGGCATCTTCTATAGCATCGATTTTCGCACTCGCGAATATCGTCCGTAGGGGCGGGAGTGGGGTTGATGTGGGGAGGGGACGCTTGCGTCGCCCGCTGAGGGGGCACTAAAACCACCCTTCGAATAAGGTTCATCATTGCGCTCCCTACATACGGCTCCCGATTTGGATGCGCCCCGGTCAGTCCATGATATCAACAAAATCAGCTCGTTTTCTAAACGTATCTCTTTTGACGCAAGCAACGTGTAATTACTGTCCTCACCGTACGTGAGAACTACCATGCAACTAAACAGGTAACTTCTAGCGTATAAATAAAAGAAAGGATATATTGCCCACCCTACAGATGTGGTATATCCGCCTGTATCTACCTGCTTGTTGATGAACCCTAATAGGGAAATGCCTGCATAAAGATACAGGTTGAAATGTGAAAAACAACATAGAAATAATTCGATGTAGCGCGTTATAATGAGAAGAAAGTACTGAAAGCCCTTCCTTTTCTGGGGAGTTCACGCTACAATCTGTAAACTATGTAGTGACCAGTGTCCATGTAAGAAGCACCGAATTTCAGAATTTCAAATTTATTCATTGTTTTCTGCCCTCTTTCCTGCATATTATCGCAGGCCCAAAAGAAGGATTCTCCTGCAGGGAACGCTCTGTTTACCGAAGCTGGTGAAAAGGCGCAGGAGAATAAAACTTGTTGTGTAGCATGGCAATAGCAAAGCTATTACCTCCATCAGATCGGTGGGTAAGCCAGAGCCGGTACTCGCTTGGAGATCTGTACGGGTGTCGTAATGAGGTGAATACATGGACGGCAAGGGCAGCCGCGGCCTCTCATCTGGGGATGAGCGGCGGCGGCACGATACATTTATGAAAAATGGACGAAAAGTCATACACTACCTGAGAACACATATACAAGCTCTTCTGGCTAGTATCCTGGTGATAGGTCTGGTGGCCCTGCTTTTTGGCGTATTTAGCCAGTTTCAAGCACCGGTCATAAGTACCCCACCGGCAGGTGAAACGAGCATTGGTTACAGTACATTTGTAGCGCAGGTCAGATCTGGCAATATGCTGGCGGTAGCTATACGTGGGAGCGATTTGCAAGGTTTACTGGCGAATCCGCTCACCCAGACCGCAAATGCAGCGCAGCCAACTGCTACAGTCAGTCAACGCAACGCGGACTTTGCGGCTTTCAATCGCTTCGTTGGCGCCGGTTCTACATGGGCAAATACTCCACAGACATCGGCGCTTGATCAGGCGCGGCTTGTCTACTCGCGCATGCCGAGTACTGGTGACGCGGCGCTCATACCATTACTGGTCAGCAAACAGGTCACCGTGAGTACATTACCTCCTGCCCAACCGCCGCTGTGGTTGTCACTAATCTGGCGCATCATTCCATTTCTTTTCCTGACACTCATCCTCGGGTTCATGTTGTTTCCGCGCAATAATAAGGGGCGCAGTACCCGTGGCCTGGATGAGCGTTTCAGCCAGATGGGAAAAAGCAAAGCGCGCCGCTTTGAAAAGGGCAACGAGGTTCTCACGCAAAAACGTCCCACTGAGCAATCGTCCTCGGCAAATAAATCGGATAGCGCATTCAATATGAATAAGGCCAGTGGTACCGGCACCGCGCGCAAGCGCCTGGAGCCTCCCGTCACATTTGCCGACGTGGCCGGCATCGATGAAGTGCGTGAGGAACTTGAGGAGATTGTGCAATACCTGCGCAGTCCCGATCGCTACTCGCGGCTCGGAGCAAAGATTCCGCGTGGCGCGCTGCTGGTTGGCCCTCCTGGAACAGGAAAAACGCTGTTAGCCAGGGCTGTTGCCGGCGAGGCAGGCGTGCCATTTTTCAGTATGAGCGCCTCCGAGTTTGTCGAAATGTTTGTTGGCGTCGGTGCCAGCCGCGTGCGCGACCTCTTCAATCAGGCGAGGCAGGCCGCCCCCTGCGTCATCTTCATTGATGAAATCGACGCGGTAGGCCGCAAGCGCACCACCAAAATCATGGGCAATGACGAACGAGATCAGACACTCAACCAGTTGCTCGTCGAACTCGATGGCTTCAACTCTCGCCAATCCATTGTGGTGATGGCAGCGACCAACCGCGTCGATATTCTGGACAAGGCGCTGCTGCGTCCGGGCCGTTTTGACCGCCACATCACCGTCTCACTACCCGACCGCGTTGGCCGTGAAGCCATCTTGCGCGTCCATACACGCGCCACGCCTTTGCACGAAGAAGTCAGCCTCGAACGCCTGGCACGTCTCACCACCGGCATGAGCGGCGCCGACCTCGCCAACCTTGTCAATGAAGCTGCTCTATGCGCGGCCCGGCGCGACCTGGAGCATGTGAACCACGAGTGCTTCGAGGATGCGCTGGCCCGTATTCAACTGGGCGCGCTGCGCCCCATTGTGATGAGCGAAAGCGAACGGCGCATCATCGCCTATCATGAAGGAGGGCACGCCCTCGTCGCTTATCACCTGCCCGAAGCCGATACCGTCAATCGCGTCACCATCCTGCCGCGCGGCCAGAGCCTCGGCGTCACGCAATTCACCGCCGAAGAAGACCGCTACAACTACAGCCGCCAGACCCTCATGGCGCGTATCGCCGTAGGCCTTGGGGGACGCGCTTCCGAAGAATTGACCTTTGGAGCCGACCATGTCACCACCGGCGCTGAGAACGACCTGCAGGTCGTAACCGACATCGCCCGCAACATGGTCACACGCTGGGGCATGAGCGAGCAGGTAGGTGTGGTCTTCGCCGATTATCGCGCCGATGGTGGCGGCGCTGGCCTGAACATGCAGCGCGTCGATAACCCGGCGCAGAGTCGCACCCTGATCGCCGACGAGCGCGGCAATCTCTCGCTCAACGGCCAGTTCACACCCGCTCGCCAGCATGCATTCGCCATGCTGGCCCCAAGCGCGAACAAGCCCAGCAGCGTATCGATGGCCTCCACCATCGATCTTGAGGTGCAGCGCATCCTCAACGAAGGTTACGCCATAGCCCGCACCCTGCTGCAAGATCATCGCGATCAACTAATCAAACTTGCCGACGCCCTCATGGAACAAGAACAGCTCGACCGCAAACAGTTCCAGGCCCTGCTGCAAGAGTGATTTCGTCGGGGACAGGCAATCGGAACTGAAAAGATAATCGGGCCCATTCTGTAGGGGCGCCCCTACAGAATGGGCCCGATTATCTTTTCAGTGTGGGTGTGAGCAGCTACCCTATTTCAATCTTCCCCTCAACCACCTCATCATCATCCTCAATCAAAAACACCCTGGCATAGGGCGGCTCAGGATAGAACTGGTGGGAAAAAATAATATAGAGCAATTTGTTGCGCCTGGCCCACTCTTTATCGCGTGCGGAGGGATAGGCCTCGCTCTTTGGGTGGGAGTGATAGTAGATCATCTCGCCCTCGTACTCCTCGATGTCGTCAAAGATATCGAGCAGCTCCCTGGGGTCGATGATCGAGAAATCGTCTGGATGTTCGGCGGCATTGGCGGTCGGGTAATGCTTCACTACCCGGCCATCCTTGCTGCCAACGGCTCCGCATGCTTCATTGGGATAACCCTCTACCACATGCGCAACCATCTCTGCATACATGGATTGAGGAATACGCACGACGAACGACGCGCCATCTACCATAACAATTTTTCCTCTAAATCGTCTTCCAGTTGATCCAGGTCGCGCGTCCACAGGTCTTCGCTCAGGTATTTCCAGCCGCCGTCTGCGAGGATCACGACGATCTTGCCGCGCTCCATGCTGGCCGCGACACGCAGCGCCGCGTGTAGAGCCGCGCCGCACGATGGGCCTGCGAAGATGCCTTCCTGGTCTTTTAATTGGCGCGTGCGGCGGATGGCATCCCGACCAGATACCAGAATCTTGGCATCGAGCAGCGATTGATCCAGCACGGGCGGCACAAAGCCATCTTCCAGGCTGCGCAATCCCTGCACGCCTTCGCCCTGCAGCGGCTCGGCGGCCACGATTTTAATGGCTGGATTGTACTCTTTCAAGCGCCGGGCATTGCCGGTGAGCGTGCCACCGGTTCCCAGTCCGGCCACAAACACGTCCAGGTCGGGCAGATCTGCTATAATCTCGCGGGCGGTGCCCTCGTAATGAGCGCGCGGGTTGGCATCGTTGCCGTACTGGTACAGCATCACATAGCGATCATCGGTGCGCGCCAGCTCCTGAGCGCGTTTCACCGCGCCATTGCTGCCCAGCGTGCCATCAGAGTAGATAATCTGCGCGCCATACAACTCGAGCATCTGCCGCCGTTCCTGCGTCACATTGTCGGGCATGACCGCAGTAAACTGGTAGCCCTTCACGCGGGCGATCATCGCCAGCGCGATGCCCGTGTTGCCGCTGGTCGGCTCCAGTAGAATAGAGCCAGGCTTCAGTACCCCGCTGGCCTCAGCCTCCTCGATCATCTTCTTAGCGATTCGATCTTTGATGCTGCCGGATGGATTTACACCCTCCAGCTTGGCGAAAATCTGCACGCCGGGACGCGGGCTAAAACTCTTTAGCTCGACAAGTGGTGTATTTCCGATGGTATCGAGTATGCTGCTATAGCGCATCTATTTCCCCCTGGCGGGTTAGCGTCCACCCGCCATCGCAGGCAAAAGGATGACCGTATCGTTGGGGCTGACGCTTGTCTCGAGTCCCTGCAAGAAACGGACATCCTGGTCATTGACATATACATTGATAAAGCGGCTGAGACTCTCCTCGGGCTGAATCTGCTCTTTCAGCGCCGGAAAGCGCTGGTACAGATCGGCCAGTATCTCAGTAAGATTGCCTCCCTGGGCGGTCACCTGTTTCGAGCCGCCGACAGAGCTGCGCAAAACGGGCGCTAAACGCACGGTCGCCATACTTTATTACTCCTCATTATTTCGTAGGGGCGCGATTTATCGCGCCCTTTCAGGATTATCGATTTGTGGATAAGGGCGCGATAAATCGCGCCCCTACAGACGGGATGTCGTTCTACGAACGCACCGGCATAGCGCACACATCTGCGTAGGTCGGCAGATCCTCTGGATGGCCATTTTCGCCGCAGGCCGGGCAATTGGGGTCGCGGAAGAGGTGCAACTCGCTGAACTCGCCCGCCAGCGCATCGTAGGTCATCAAGCGTCCTACCAGTGGCTCTCCGATGCCCAGCAAGAGTTTAATCGTCTCGGTTGCCTGCAACAGCCCAATAATTCCGGGTAGCACACCCAGCACGCCCGCTTCTGCGCAGCTTGGAGCAAGCGCAGCCGGTGGCGGCTCTGGATAGAGACAGCGATAGCACGGCCCTTCATACGGCTTGAAGACCGTCAACTGGCCCTCAAAACGGAAGACGCTGCCATGCACGACCGGCTTATTGGCGATCAGTGCAGCATCGTTCAAGAGATAGCGCGTGGGGAAGTTATCGGTGCCGTCAAGGATGACATCGTAGTCGGCAATGATGCGCGCCACGTTACTCTCGTCCAACCGCTCGATGTACGTAATCACCTTCACATCAGGGTTCAACGCTTCGATGGTTTCGCGCGCCGACTCAGCCTTATATTGACCAACACGTTGCGTGTTATGTAAAATCTGACGCTGCAGGTTGCTCTCTTCCACCACGTCAGCGTCGATGATGCCGATAGTGCCGACACCGGCCGCGGCCAGGTAAAAAGCGGCGGGAGAACCCAGGCCGCCCGCGCCGATCAACAATACGCGCGAGTCAAGCAGCTTGAACTGTCCCTGCTCACCCACTTCGGGGACGAGCAAATGGCGGCTGTAGCGTTTCGCCTGCGCCTCGCTCATCGTGCGTGGCTGCACGAACGGCAAGCCGCTGCCTTTCCACGAGCCGAAACCGCCCGACATAGAGATCGGATTCGCATAGCCCATCTGCTTCAAAGTCGCGCCGGCCATGAGCGAGCGCACGCCTCCCGCGCAGTAGAGCACCACCGTCTTCGATTTATCGGGGACCGCTTCTTCTATCTGCAATTCGAGATAGCCGCGCGGCACATGGATGGCTCCGGGAATATGTCCCTCGTTCCACTCAAGCGTCTCGCGTACATCTACAAGCACAATTTCCTGCTCGTCTTGCCTGGCCTCGTGCTGGTTGGCGAGTGCTTCGTTCACCTGCGATGGCGTCCATTCTGATATTTGTTTGCGCGCCTGCCGCATAATTTCGCGGGATGCATCACCCATGTTTTCTTACCTCTCGCTTTTGTTGATTATGTCTATCAACTTACTATAAATAAGCACTATCAGAAGAGTACCATTTGCCTTTTCTGCTTGTCAAGGGAAAAGTAACGCCGGTGGCGCTACCTCGTTGGAGCTAACCTTTTGTTAGTTTATTCATAGGTAATAACATGAACAGGTTACAAATTATTCCAGGCTGTTATCAACCTTGCAATTTTTATGTATGGCTGATACTCTGTGTAGGGAGGAGCATTCATTCATGAGCGAGACAGTCGATATCGTTATCATCTGTGGGGGGGTGATGGGCGCCAGCATCGCCTATCACCTGGCAAAACAGGGAGGCAGCAAGGTTGTCTTACTCGAACGCCAGGCCATTGGCAATGGCACAACGGGCCGTTCGGGCGCTATCGTGCGG
>VBHV01000275.1 GCA_005881995.1 Chloroflexota bacterium
AACGTGGATACTGCAACAGGTTCTGCTGGCTTCCCTCCTGAATCACACTGCCATGATCGAGCACCAGGATGCGCTGTCCAAAAAGCAAGGCCTCTAGATGTTGATGTGTCACCATAACAGTTGTGATACCGGCATGGGAGAGAATCTGGCGCAGTTCCTGCCGCACCTCGCGCCGTGTCTGCACATCCAGGGCAGCCAGCGGCTCATCGAGCAGCAACAACTGTGGGTGCAGAGCCAGGGCGCGTGCAATCGCCACCCGCTGCTGTTGACCTCCTGAAAGCTGCGCCGGGCGGCGCGCATCGTATCCCACCAGCCGCACCTGTTCCAACGCCTCGCCCACACGCTGTCGTATAGTTCCACGCGGCATTCGCTGAGCGCGCAGCCCAAAGGCCACGTTCTCAAAAACGCTCAGGTGCGGAAACAGCGTATAGTCCTGAAAGACATAACCAAATGGCCGCGCCTGCGGCGGCACACTGATACGCTTTTCGCTATCGAAATAAATCACGCCATCCAGAGTAATGCAGCCCCGTTCTGGATGCAGCAGACCCGCCAGCAAACGTAAAACCGTACTTTTTCCCGCCCCACTTTCCCCCAGCAGCACCGTCGTCTGCCCTCCATCGGCAGTCAGATCGAGATTCAGGTGAAACGTATTAAGATGGGTATCAAGTTGTGCTTTCAGCATGGTTGTAGTATATGCGAGCCAGATGAAGAGATGCAATATCTACTTACTTTTCATTAGTAACAACGGTTGCCTCAGATAGCAAAACATGGTATACTAGGGTATACACAAAGATCAATTGATGCCCTTTAACAAGGCATCAAGGCTATGCTGGTCAGCTTATGACTGGAAAGGCCAGGCAAGGAGACATGGCGACGAAGCCAACCGAGACTATGAGTCCATCAACAAACTATCACATGTGCCCGCGTTACGAACAGGCCTTCCAATTTTTGGGCAAGCGCTGGACGGGGCTGATCCTGGACACGCTAATGGACGGTCCACGCCGCTTCTGCGAACTGACCTCCACTGTCGAGGGTCTTTCCGATCGCGTGCTGAGCGATCGCCTGCGCGAACTGGAAGTCGAGGGTATCGTCGAACGCATCGTCTACCCACAGATTCCCGTGCGCGTTGAGTATCGATTGACCGAGAAGGGCCGCGACCTCAAGTCAGTTGTGCAGTCCATCCACACGTGGGCTGAAAAGTGGATTTCCCTACCGGAAACCGCCACAGCAGATAAATAAGCGCAATGGAAAATTTATGGGCGCCCTGGCGCATGGAATTTATCGCGCCGAAAACACCACGACCCCAGGAGTGTATCTTTTGCACGCAGCCCGCCGCTCATCGTGACGATGACTATTACATCTTCTATCGCGGCGAACACTGCTACATGATGCTCAACCTCTACCCCTACAACAGCGGGCACCTCATGATTGTCCCCTATCAGCACGTGGAATCCATCGAAAAGCTCCACAGCGTAACCCTCACCGAATTGATGTCCCAGGCGCAACTGGCCTTACGCGCCCTGCGCCTGGTCATGAAACCCGACGGTTTTAATATGGGTATCAACGAGGGAAAGGTTGCCGGAGCAGGCTATGCCGAACATATGCATTTCCACATCGTCCCGCGCTGGAATGGCGATACCAACTTCATGCCCGTCGTCGCCGACGTCAAAGTCATCCCTGAACACCTCGCCAACACCTACCAAAAATTGAAGCAGGCGCTGGAATCCTTATAGGCATCAATCTGAGGCACCCCCAGGAAGATATCTGGTGTCCGCTGGCGGAATTAGCCCACATAGCGCATATTCATGGCGAACTCGACGCTTCGCTGAGGTACGCAGAAACATACCTGCAACGCTGCCTGGAGAGAGATCATGCTATAGATAGTGCCTATGCCCTTTACACACATGCGTTTTACGCCCGGTTGCAGGGCGACCAGGAGAGGGCATACAGCAGCGCGCATGCTGCGCTGGATATCTTCTCCCAGTCTCATCCCACAGCCATGTCTCCAGGCGAGCAACTGTTTGAACTGAGAGCGCAAAACGAACTGGCACGAGTCGAGGGCAACTATACCGCATCCCAGGAGTCCCTTGAGCAAGCGGTATCACTCATCCAGGCGATGGGAAATCACTATCTTCTCGCCGACGCGCTGTTCGACCAGGCATGCTTTGCTCAACAGCAGGGAAAGTACCTTGATGCGCGGCATCTCGCACAGCACACGATCAAGATAGCTGAAAGCAAGAAGCTCTCCCACTTCTATCGACGTATCATCCACCTGTTGCGGCAGCTTGCCGAGGCAAAAGAGCAACAGCGTTAGAACATGGCGAGATGGCTCTCTCGTCGGTGCGCGACGCAATGTTCTGCACATGTTCCACGCATATTCCACGCTCCAGAGCGTTTTTCCGCGCGCTTCGCTTCGAAAAAAGAAGGTAAGCTCTCTTGTAGAATACGCTGATGACATATTTCTTAAGGAGGGCACAATGTTCAAGAAACCTCGACCACGTTTTCTCATGCTGTCCTTTTCCGCTCTGGCGGTGGTGCTCATGCTGCTGAGCGCCTGTAGTACGGGCGGTACCCCGACCACGACCACGCCGACGTCCTCCACGGGAGGCACGCCGGTCAAAGGCGGCACCTGGATCGACGACCTGTTTGAAGAGCCGGATTCGCTGATCCCCAATGCCTCGACCGAGACATTCGCCGCCATGGTGGACTACGCACTGTACGCACCACTGGTCTACGGCACGCCCCAGGGCCAGCTCATGCCCGGCCTGCTCAAAGAAGTCCCTAGCGCCACCAACGGCGATATTAGCGCCGACCTGAAAACCTGGACGCTGCATTTCCGCTCTGGCCTGAAGTGGTCGGACGGCCAGCCCCTGGATGCCAGGGATATGGACTACACCTGGAAGCTGTGGGGCAATTCGCACTTTGCGCCCTTTAGCCTCATCAACAACCTGGATATTGCCAGCTCGGAGGTCTCGTCAGACAACCTGACCCTGACCTTCCACCTTAAGAACCCGCTGGTGTCCTTCATGGCCAACTGGGCGGATGGCTTCTATGGCCCCATTCCGGCCCATCACTTCGCCAGCATGGACCCAGGCTCCATCCTCAAATCTCCCGATAACCTCAATCCCTCGGTGACAAGCGGGCCGTTCAAGATGTCGGAGAGTAAGCCCACCGACCACTACACGGTAGTCCGCAACGACAACTATTATCTGGGACCCAATCTGCCCTACCTGGACAAGGTGGTCTTCAAGATCGTGCCCGACCAAAATACCATCTTGACCGACCTGCAGGCGGGAAATACCGACTCGGCCTACTTCCTGGATGTCTCCAAAGCCCTGGTCTACGAGTCGCTGAGCAACTACCAGGTGGTGGCTGACTCCAAGACCTTCAGCTTTGAGGCGATTTACTTCGACTTCCACAACAAGATCCTGGCCAACAATCCCGAGGTGCGTCAGGCCATCGCGATGGCGGTGGATCAGCCAACGCTCATCTCAGTAGCCCGCCGTGGACTGGGAGGCCCGCTGTGTACCGAACACACCCCAACGCAGAACCCCGGCTTCACGCAGGGTCTGCAGTGCCCCAAGTTTGACCTCAATGCCGCTAACGCGTTGCTGGATTCCAGGGGCTGGGTCAAAGGCTCCGACGGGGTGCGCAGCAAGAATGGGCAGAAGCTGATCTTCCAGTACTCGACCACGGCGGGCAACCTGTGGCGTAGTGATGACGAGCTGATCAATCAAACCAACTTCGCCAAGATCGGCATCCAAACCCGGCACCTATGACATCGCAGAGTTCGCCACCGCCAACGGCTACGATCCCGACTCTGCCGGGCTGTTGCAGTGCAACAACCCCAGCAATATCACCTTCTACTGCAATCCCGCCCTGGATGCCCAGTACAAGGCCGAGGAGTCTTCTGCTGTGCCGTCGGTAAGCCAGGCCGCCTTCGACAAAATCCACCAGATCGAGCTGACCGACTTCCCGTTCATAGTAGAGTTTGCCGCACCCAACGTGTCCATCCACAGGAAAGGGACGGAGAACTACGCCCCCTCGCTGGTGGGCGTGGGGGAAACCGAGAACATCTGGCAGTGGTGGTGCGACGGTGGTGCCTGCCCCACCGGCTAGGTCTAATAAGACTGCTCGTTTGTTGCATTTGTTGCAATTATCGGGTACCTTATCCTATGGCGCATCTTTCTCCCACGTATTTGTAGGTTCTCAGCCCCCTCCTGAGGTCTTCAGGTAAAGTGCAACTCTTTCTACCAGCAAGGAACTGTAACCAGAAAGGAGCCTCTTTCATGTCAACAGAAGACAACCTCGCCATTGTCCACCGCTATCTCGATGAAGTGGTGAACACGGGGAACCTGGACGCCGCACGCAACCTATTTGCCGACGACCACGTTGCTCACTACGCAGGTTTTCCCGCACTGCATGGCCACGACGATTGGAAGCAACTCACCTCCATGTCCTACACCGGCTTTCCCGATACCTATACCACCTTTGAGGACGAGATGGCCGTGGGGGACAAAGTAGTAGTACGTTATATCGTTCGTGCGACCCACAAAGGAAACTTCATGAACATCCCTGCCACCGGCAAGCCGGTAAAGTACTCAGGCATAGCCATCTTTCGCATCGCCAATGGGAA
>VBHV01000276.1:0-7024 GCA_005881995.1 Chloroflexota bacterium
CTCGTAGCCACTCACGCGCAAGATATAAGCCACCTGCGTCGATTTGTTCATCCAGCGGGTGCGGATTGAGGGGACAACGCCAATGGTTTGCAGCAGCAGCGTCATACCGTCAGCCAACGCTTTGCTGACAGTCGCATATTCCAGCATCAAATTCTGGCCCTTCTGCACCGTTGTGACTGCACCATCACCGCTGAACGCACCACGGATTAATTCCAGGCGCAACTCAGGTGACACATTAAAGACCAGGCGAGGCAGGGCTTTGTCTTCTGAACGTGTACCACCAGAGCATTGGTGCTGCGTCGCTCAATGAACTTGAAACCCCAACGGCGCAAAATGCGCTGTACATCTGCGATATATTCAGCCTCTTGCTCGTGGAAGCAAAAGCCAACTCGCTCGCGTACTGAGCCAGCGCGTCCCGGGTCCTGGGCAATATAGCCTTCGGCAAGATAGTAGCCACATAACCTTAGCAAATCAGCGTCAACTGGAATCACCGCATTGATCATCGTCGCCGCGCCTTTTGCGGTATATAACTGGAGTTTCTCAGCAGGAACGTCAAGGAGGCGTAATTCGCTCAGGTAGCGGAACAGGCGCAGCGACATGCGATTATGGTACTTGATATCGTACGGGTATCTGAGCATATCCTGCGGAATCGCAGCGGCAAATTGCTCGTACTGCTCGCTGAAGGTGTTGTCGATGGGCTTCACGTAGACGTCAGCCGCCCGGTCGGTATCCCGGAGCAGATCGATCAAGTTGAGGCTTGTGGTCTGCTCGACGGTGGGCAATGCGCACAGTGCCATCAGATGGTCACCGGGTACCACTGCCGCAGCCGGTAATATGGTGAACTGCTGATGCTTGTGCAAAATGACCGGGTGGTCAGCAGTTACACGCAGGTTACGCCCCATGCTGGTATTGATCTTCACCATGGTGCCTTTATATGGCCGCCGGGTGAGGGCCTTTACATCTGCAAGTATGGGCTGTCCTGCCTCCAGGTCGAATGCAAGCACACGCTGATCGAAGGGCTGCACAAGCTCTACTACATCTCCCAGGAATGGCTTGCCACTTTTAGTGAACAGGGAATCGAAGCGTTCCGCCGCCACATTGGGACTATTGAGTGTGAAAACTGTCTCATCGGCCTCAAAGCAACTTCCGCCGTAGCCTAATCCAGCGTCCAGGAAAGCTCTACCAATACGCTTATCGTAGCCCATACCCGCGGCGACCTCTTTAACGTCCGCGCCCAGGCGTTCGCAGATCTGCGCTATCTCGTTGATGAACGATATCTTGGTCGCCAGGAACGCGTTGGAGGCGTATTTGATCATTTCCGCCGTGTACATGTCGGTAATCATGATAGGCGCGCGCAGGGGCAGGTAGATGGTGGCGACTTTGCGCGCCGCCTCTTCATCCGAGGAGCCGAGTACCACGCGATCAGGCATCTGGAAATCGGCGACAGCGGAGCCTTCGCGCAAAAACTCAGGATTGGAGACTACGGCGAAGTGTACATCGGGGCGGCTCAGGTTCTTGCGGATGATACGTGAAACAACGTCGCCGCTGCCTACGGGAACCGTGCTTTTATTGATGATGATGGCAGGACGATCAAGTTCCCCGGCGATGCTTTTAGCAGCAGCTTCAACATAGCGCATATCCGCACTGCCCTGACTGGTGCCGGTGGGGGTGTTCACAGCGATAAAGATGAAGTCGCAGTTATCCAGGCCTTCGCTGTAGCTGGTGGTGAAATGCAAGCGGCCCGCGTGTACGTTGCGTTCGACCATCTCCTCCAGCCCCGGCTCATAAATGGGTAGTACGCCCTGCCGGAGGCGTTCGATTTTCTCCGGGATAATATCTACACAGGTCACGCGGTTGCCCAGGTCGGCAAAACAGGTTCCCGTTACCAGCCCTACATAACCGGTACCAATGACGCAAATGGTTGCCACGTCTCTACTCCTCTACAATAACAAAGATACGATGCCGGGCGGGGACAAGCCGCCGCCCCTACGGTCGATATTCGTAACAAAGATACGATGCCGGGCGGGGACAAGCCGCTGCCCCTACATGTGAATATTTACAAAGGGATTTTCGTATTTTTCTTCACCTATGGTTGTTGGTTCGCCATGTCCTGGGAAAACCACCAGGTCTTCGTCAAGCGTATAGAGCTTCTCGCGAATCGAGGTGACGATCTGGTCAAAGTTTCCGCCCTCAAAATCGGTGCGGCCAATGCCGCGATTGAAGAGCGTATCACCACTAAACACGCAATAGGGCACGCTTACAAAGCAAACACCGCCGCGGGTATGGCCGGGAGTATGCAGCACCTCGAGCGTCAATGTGCCAAAGGTGATGCGGTCTCCTTCTTTCAGCAAGATATCGGGCTTGCGCTCGACGAGCGGGGCTTTGCGCCGGTACATCTTCGCTGTGCGCTCATCGCTGTACATAGAGACATCATCGGGATGAATGGCCAGTGGCACGGGGTAGACCGCGCTCACTTCATCGATAGCGCAGATATGGTCGATATGTCCATGCGTGTTGAGAATATACCTGGGGATAAAGTTCAATTCCTGGATCTGCTGGAGGATGCGCGGCGCTTCGTCGCCGGGATCAATAATTACCGCCTCGCGTGTCTGCGGGCAGGCGTACAAATAACAATTCTCTTGAAAGATGCCTACCGTTATACACGCGACGAGCGGCCGCTGTTCGTTCTCTATTTCGGGCATGTTCTGTGCTAGTCCTTCCTCTACCCTGACGCTGATTTTGAGATATATTATAGCACAGGATGTTTAACACTTTGCCGATCCTACTTTGATGGGCTATTGAGGACACTTTGTGTCAGTTTTTTCATCAATTTCACCGCCTGAGCTTGCACTTTTACCCTCACTGTGATAAAATGTCTAGGTTAAATGTTCTAAATCTAAGCAAATTTTAAGCAACAGGACTTTAAGTAGGCATTCCTTATAATGAGGAATATTGGGGCTTCGTAGCGTATCAACGTATTTCAGTGTAAATCAAGCTTGAAATTAGGTTAGAAATCAGTTAATATAAGCAACAAGAGCATGGAGCTTTTGTTGGCCTTATTTGTTTGTGTTCAGACCGGAAGGAAGAGATCGCATGAGTTACGATCGTTCAGAGAAAAGGACGTACCGTAGAAGTCCTGGTAGACAGTATGGCTATGAGTATGATCCACTACGTAGTCAGCCCCTCACCGACAATGGACAATCTGGACGATCAGGCACCTCTCCTATCAGTGAACCGCTCTCGGGTTTTTTGAAGGATACTGATTCGCTGGGGCCTCGTCGTAGCAGTGGTCCACTTGCACCTCGCCCGAATCCACGCCGTACACGTCAATTGCTGCGGCAGCAAATACTCTCCACCAAAAAAACGGGAACAGCAGAAGATACGGGCCAGCTTGATCAGGACATCAACACCGACTATGACTTTGCTGACGAAGACCAGGATGTGTACGAGGATGATGTTACGCTGCGCCCTCCAATCCGCCGCAGTGGTACTATCCAGCCTTATCCTGTCCCTTCAAGACGTCCTGTGCGCATTGACGAAGACCGGGTGGAGCGGCCTTTACCGTCGCGTTATGAGAAGGAACTGGAATATCTCGATCCCGATATGGGATACGAGGACGAACCTGATCTCTTTGCTGATCGCATGAGTCCCTCTGCAGCAGCTCCCGTACCGCTTGTTGAACGTGGCAGGCGGCGCAGTATGCCCCTGGCCGAACCAGATACCTATGAGGAAGAGGAAGAGCGGCAAGACCGTAAGCAGAAACGTAAAAAAGGCTTCCTCTCGCGCCGCAAACTCTTAGTTGGCGCGGTAGTAGTCGGCGGCGGAGCGGTTGCCGCCTATGAATTAGGACCCAAGATTCCGCAGGCGCTGCAAACGGCCGGCAGCAATATTGAACACCAGATACAGGATGCCTTCAATCGCGGCGTAGCCGCGGGCGGAGAAGCCGTGCGCAAAGAACTTATCAATGGATTGGATACATTAGAAGGCGTCTCACTGGAGGGAGCTATCGGCGCGGCCAAACTGACTCGCGTGGCCTATGACGTGTTCATCAATCCCATCGTGACGCTTACCTCTACCATAGCGGACGATTTCCTCTCAGCGCTGCTCGGGTCCTTGACTACGGCCCGCAAATGGCTGGCGCAGATTAACGCGGATAACGCTACCCTGGTTGCCCTGACCAGCGTGCTACAGAACTGGGTAGACCAGGCGCATAACATGCCCGACTTCCAGTCCGACAGCTACACCCAAACAATAGTAGGGACGCGATAAATCGCGTCCTTGCAGGGATTGCGTTATTACGTTAGGGTTAGGGACGCGATAAATTCTGTCCTTTTAGGGATTGCGTTATTTCATTAGGGACAAGGACGCGATAAATGGCGTCCCTACAAGAAACGGGGTATCCATTTCGATGGATACCCCGTTTTTCTATAGCTGCGCTATGTTATCTATAAGATGCCGGTGCGGCATCAATCGAACCCGTCTCCTCAAGAATCCTGCGCAACTGTCTGGCATCGAGGGTTTCGTGCAGGCGCAGATCTTTGGCGATGCGATCAAGGGTGGCGCGGTGTTCTGAAATCAGTCCAACGGCCTGGTCGTAAGCCCATTTCACGATACGATTGACTTCTTCGTCGATGATCGTGGCGGTCTTCTCGCTATATTCGCGTTGGCCTGACGCCAGGGCTGTACCGGCGAAAGGATCTTCGCGCTCGCTAAAGGAGATGGTGCCGAGGCGGTCGCTCATGCCCCAGCGTGCCACCATCTGGCGCGCAATGGCGGTCACACGCTGCAGGTCGTTTTCTGCGCCCGTCGTGATGCGTCCAATCGCTACCTCTTCGGCGGCGCGCCCACCAAGTGCTGTCACCAGCTGGGACTCCAGGAATTCCTTCGAGTAGTTGTAGCGATCATCGACCGGCGTATACTGTGTTACGCCTAGGTGTCCGCCCTCGTGATAGGCGACCACGTTCAAATCCTCTTCGCTCAAGACCAGTGGTCGCTCCGCGCCGATAAGAATCTTATCCAGCGCCTCGTCGAAGCAGTTCTGCGTGACGGCGTCCAGGTTGCGGCGCGCTGCCAGCAGCGCAGCCTCGTTGACCAGGTTGGCGAGATCAGCGCCTACCATGCCAGGTGTGCCGCGAGCAATGGTAATCAGATCGACATCTTTGGCCAGTGGCACATCGCGCGAGTGAATCTTCAGGATTGCCAGGCGGCCGTTCCAGTCGGGACGTTCTACTGTGACGCGGCGGTCAAAGCGGCCAGGACGCAGCAGGGCTTTATCGAGTCCGTCCGGCCGGTTGGTCGCGGCGACGACTACCACTGCCTGGCGCGCATCAAAGCCATCCATCTCTACCAGCAACTGGTTGAGCGTTTGTTCGCGCTCGTCGTTGCTATTGATGCTGGACCCACGCTGGCGGCCTACGGCGTCGATTTCATCGATGAAGATGATACTAGGCGAAGCTTTTTTGGCCTGATCAAACAGGTCGCGCACGCGGCTCGCGCCCACGCCAACCAGCACCTCTACAAACTCGGAACCGCTGATGGAGAAGAACGGCACACCAGCTTCACCGGCTACCGCACGGGCCAGCAAGGTTTTACCAGTTCCCGGAGGACCTACAAGCAGCACACCGCGTTGAATCCTGCCACCGAGTTTCTCGAATTTTCCCGGCGTCTTCAAAAATTCGACTACTTCTACCAGGTCATTTTTGGCCTCGTCAACACCTGCTACATCCGCGAAGGTCGTGCTGGGACGGTCTTCCAGTACCACTTTTGCGCGGCTCTTGCCGAAGCTGAAGATGTTCTGCTGCCCCTGCGTGGCACGGCGCGCGATGAAGAAGAATATGCCGATCACCAGTATCCAGGGCAAGAAGTTGATGAGGATCGAGAACCAGAGACTATTATCACTCGCTGCTTTTGCCTGGTAGCTGACATGATTATCATTCAGCAGTTTGGTGAGATTGGGATCACCATTGGGAAGCTGGGTAAAGTGGAAAGTTGTGCCAGTTTTGGAAGTGCCATTCACATCAGTGATGGTTATGCTCTTGGTGAAGTCTCCGTTGGCATCCTGCCCGGTGAAGGTGACATCCTTGACATTACCTGCAGTGACTTCTGAGTAAAAGGTACTATAAGGTATTTCAATCGCATTGGGATTGCTGCTGTTATTACCCGACGTAAAGAATTGGATCAGGTACCAACCTAACAGTACAATGCCGAGAAAAATCAGCAAACGCACCATAATGGTTGTAATCGGGTTGCGTGGTGGGCCGCCGTTATTGCCATTCCCATTATTGGGAGTAGGGCGCTGCGGGTTCGGCCCATCGTTGGGGTTACGCTGGTACATATATTGAGCCTGAGCATCCATTGATTCAGACCTGCTTTCTTGATGTGACGGCATAGAACCGATCATCGTGATGGTACTTATTAATATAGGATAATATCTTTTTTCCAGGATACCCGCAAGGGATAGCTGGCTTACAAAACGTACTTGTCTCTACTAATGTATACTCCCCACGCTCCTGTTTAGCTACTCTCGCTTGTATCATCGCAGAAACGGGGGAATTTCTATCGCTACTATAGTTACGTACTTTATACGCTTTAGATTACCAAAAGTTCGATTGTTAGCAATCTTTTTAGGAGAGTGCTAACCATAGTATACCCTTCTGAACGCTGTAATGAAAGGGTAAGCGGCATTCCCTACGAATAAGGAATTTCCTGTTGTATAATCTGAACGAAGCAAAGGGCGCAAAAATACAATTCTAGAGGTAAGACGTGGAACATCGTTACGCACTTATAGTCGGCATAGATTATTACAATGATGCGGCTCATTTTATTCCCCTACCCTTTGCCCAGGCAGACGCACAAAACCTGTACCAGCTGCTGATCGACCCCGAACGCGGGGGATGGCAACCGCAAGACGTGGTCTACCTGGCGGGTGAGGCCGCGACACGCGACGAAATCGAGAGCCAGCTGCGTGAACTCTGCCTGGTGCGCGCTCAGGCGGATGACCTGGTACTGATCTATTTCGCGGGTC
>VBHV01000276.1:7195-13518 GCA_005881995.1 Chloroflexota bacterium
TGACCTACCACGTAACAAGGGGCGTGTTATTCTTACCTCGTATCGCCAGGCCGAGATGTCCATGTCGCAAATGGAGCAGGGACGCGGCGTATTCATGTCACACCTGATCGACGGCCTGGAAGGTAAAGCTGCCAATCCACGCACCGGGCACATTACGCTTGGCACGCTCTACGATTACCTCGATGAAACCATGGACTGGGACGAACCGCAGTACCCACAGAAATTTGGCAATGAACATGGCTCGATGGTCTTGATCGAGTGGGCGGAATGGAAAACCGCGCCCGCGCCTCAGCCGCCTGGACGGGAACGGCGCGTGGTTGGCGTCGAAGTTACGCCCCTGCACATTCTCACAGGGCACCGTGGTCACGTCGATGACGTGGTATTTTCACCGGACGGCGCGAAAATCGCCTCCTGTGGCGAAGACATGACGGTGCGCCTGTGGTCTACCGCGTCCGGTGCATTGCTCAACACCATCACAGGACACGAAGGCGCGGTGATGGGCGTTGATTACGCGCCCGATGGCAAGTCGATCGCCTCCTGCTCGGAAGATAAAACCGTGCGCCTGTGGGATGTGCAGACTGGCGAAGCGTTAATGACACTGCTAGGCCACAACAGCGCAGTCTGGACGGTGGCCTTCTCGATTGATAACCGCATGCTGGCCTCGTGCTCAAACGATGAGACGGTGCGTATCTGGAATCCCGCCACGGGCGAGGCGATACACACCTTGCAGGGTCATCATAACGTAGTTGTCGGCGTCGATTTTTCGTATGATAGTACGCTGTTAGCCTCCTGCTCGTTTGATAAGACCATCTGCCTATGGGATGCACAAACGGGCACGCTGCAGCGCCGTCTGCGCTACAGCGATATCGTCTATGGAGTGGCATGGTCGCCCGATGGCGATTTGCTGGCCTCCTGTTCAGCGGATGGCACCATCTGCCTGTGGGATACTTCTAACGGCCAGGTTGTACAACTCTTGACCGGTCACGACGGAGCCGTCTGGACCGTCGATTTCTCCGCCGATGGCCGCCTGCTGGTCTCCGGCTCAGAGGACGGCTCCCTGAAATTATGGGATGTCTACCAGGGCCGCGAGCTGCAGACCATCAATCACCGCATCGAAGTCTACGGCGTGGTCTTCGGCGCCAACGGCCTGCTGGCGAACAGCGCCGAGGATGGGGCGGTGCGCGTGTGGCAAACTGAGGTTATCGAGAGTTAGCATTGAGACAAGCATTTTTCAAAATCACAGGAGATTACGATGAAGCAACGCTGGTTTCGCCCCTGGGGTTGGATTTACTACCCTGTTAGCTGGCAAGGTATTGTCCTGGTTTTACTCACGCTGGCATTTTGCGTGCAGGTATTTCTTGCTGTAGATCGTCACTCACATTCTGCAAGCGATACTCTCTACGGCATTTTTCCCTACGTTGTCCCCAGTTTACTGGTGCTGTTGTGGATAGCTTCGAAAACCAGTAGAGAAGCAGAGTAATTTCACCTTTCCAACACTTCTAGCGTTGCACTTGTACCGTTACATTGCTACTGTCGTATAGTTTCGATGGTCTTGCGCACAATATCTACGAAGTCGGGTTTAATGCTGGCTCCCCCGACAAGCGCGCCGTCGATATCGGGATGCGCCATAAACTCGCTGATGTTGTCTGAGGTGACGCTGCCACCGTAGAGGATGCGCAAAGCTGAGGCCGCCTCATCGCCGTACATTTCGCCGTAAAGCTGGCGGATGAGATGAATTACGTTGCCCGCGCCCTCAGCAGTGGCGGCCTTGCCGGTGCCGATAGCCCAGATGGGTTCGTACGCAATCACCACCTCCCTGACATGCTCCGCGGGAAAGTTCGCCAGACTATGCTGCGCCTGGTAGCGAATCACCTCTTCAGTCTGTCCGGCCTCGTATTGATCGAGGTGTTCACCGATGCAGATGATCGGATGCAGCTGGTGGTGCAAAGCGGCCAGGGCCTTCTTATTCACTAGTTCGTCGCTTTCGCCAAAGTAGGTGCGACGTTCGGAGTGACCAAGAATAACGGTGGTGCATAGTTCGCGTACCATCGAGGGTGAAATTTCGCCCGTAAAGGCCCCCTTCTCCTCGTAGTACATATTCTGCGCGCCCAGCTCGATACGAGGAAAATGCAGTGTTTGCAAAACATGATGCACGGCTGCCAGTGAGATAGACGGTGGGCATAGTATGGACATGATCGAGGGATATGTCTTGATGAGCTCGCCCAGGTCAGGCAGTATCTCCGAGGCGAACTCGGCGGCATGCCTGGGGCCGTAGTGCATCTTCCAGTTTCCTGCGATGAGAGCGGTGCGAGTCGGTACTGTCATACGTTCTTATCCTGTAAGGCTGCTACTCCTGGCAAAACGCGTCCCTCCAGAAATTCGAGTGATGCGCCTCCACCGGTTGAAACATGCGTCATCTGCTCCGTCGCGCCAGCCGCATCGACTGCGGCGGCGGAATCTCCCCCGCCGATAATGGTGAGTACGCCAGCCCGCGTGCGTTGCGCCAGTATCTCAACCAGAGCGTTGGTGTCCTGGCGTTTGCCAGGGCCGCGCGGAATGCCTCTATGGTCCTGGGGCCAATATCCAGGATGCGCCAGCCTGCTTGCACAGCACTATTAGCAACGACTTTGTGCTGCGCATCGGCGGCGAACCGATCGGCCACCACTACATCAATGGGCAGGAGAAAGGTCATGCCTCGTCGCGCTCGACCAATCAGGTTGCGGGCGAGGTCTACCTTGCCTTTTTCAAATAAGGAATCGCCAATTTCGTATCCCTCTGCCTTGAGGAAGGTATTGGCCATACCCCCGCCAATCAGCAGGACATCGACCATATTGATAAGTCGCTCCAGTACCGCTATCTTGTCGGAGACCTTCGCGCCGCCCACAATTGCGGCAAATGGTCGCTGCGGATGTTCCAGGGCCGACCCCAGGAAGTTTAATTCCTTCTCCATCAAGAAGCCAGCCACTCCAGGCAGAAAGCGGGTCACGCCCTCTGTCGAAGCGTGGGCGCGATGCGCGGTACCAAAGGCGTCATTGACATATACCTCACCCAGCAAGGCCAGTTGCTGCGCAAATTCGGGATCGTTCTTCTCCTCTCCCTCGTGAAAGCGCAGGTTCTCCAGCAGTAATACCTGGCCCGGTTGCAGCGACCTGGCTTGCGCTTCGACTTCTGGCCCAATACAATCCATCGCCATCTCTACAGGTCTTTCCAGCAATGGACTCAGATGCTGCGCGACAGGGGCCAGGCTCAATTTCTCAACGACCTGGCCGTCGGGACGACCAAGATGAGACATGAGGATAACGGCGGCTCCGTGATCGAGGAGGTAACGGATGGTTGGCAGGGCCGCTCGAATACGTGTATCGTCTGTGATGCGCTGTTCGGCATCGAGTGGGACATTGAAATCGACGCGCACTAATACACGCTTACCCGCAACATCAATATCGCGCACTGTCTTTTTGTTCATGACACCATCCTATCAATATTTTGTAGGGACGCGATAAATCGCGTCCCTACAAAATATTGGTTATCTTTTAAAAACCTTTTTGAGCGATGAAATGGGTCAGATCAGCGACGCGGCATGAATAGCCCCATTCATTGTCGTACCAGGCGATGACCTTAATCATATTGCCACCGACAACCATAGTCGAGAGGCCATCAATGATGGAGGAACGAGGATCGCCACGAAAGTCGGTAGAGACCAGTGGCTCATCGGTATAGCCAAGGATGCCCTGAAGCGCGCCGGCAGCAGCTTGTTTGAAGGCCTCGTTCACTTCATCTTTGCTAGTCTCCTTGCGCAGTGTTGCCACGAAATCCACGACGGAGACGGTGACGGTCGGGACACGCAGCGACATACCATCGAAACGCCCCTTGAGTTCGGGAATAACGAGGGCCAGCGCGCGTGCCGCGCCGGTGGAAGTGGGAATAATGTTCACTCCGGCGGAACGGGCACGACGCAGGTCGCTGTGCACCTGGTCGAGAATACGCTGGTCGTTAGTATAGGAGTGGATGGTGTTCATCAAGCCTTTTTCAATGCCAAAGGTATCATTGATCACTTTGGCGGCGGGTGCCAGGCAGTTGGTGGTGCAGGAAGCATTTGAAATGATGTTGTGTTTGGCGGGATCATACATGTAATCGTTGACGCCCAGCACCATTGTCAGGTCTTCACCTTTGGCGGGAGCTGAGATGATGACTTTTTTCGCGCCGCCTTTGATATGTGCAGCGGCTTTGCTGGCATCGGTGAATAAGCCGGTCGATTCGATCACCAGCTCCACGCCCAGGTCGCCCCAGGGAATCTGCGCCGGGTCGCGCTGCGAAAGCACCTTGATGGTATGCCCATTGACGATCAGTGCATCGGCGGTAGCTTCGACTTCGCCGGGGAAATGTCCGTAGGTGGAGTCATACTTTAAGAGATGGGCATTGGTTTTCGTGTCGGTCAAGTCGTTCACAGCCACAACTTCGATTTCACGAGAATAACGTTCGAGAATGGCCTTCATCGATTGACGCCCGATGCGCCCGAAGCCATTAATGCCTATACGCGTGGTCATAGACTCAGTTCTCCTTTTCGCCCTATTGAAAATACGTGTTCCAGCTTTTTTTGAGTGTGTGTGGCTTGAGCGTCCTACGTTTCACGTGAAACATTGTGTAAATACCAGAGAGCGCTACCACCATCATACACCCACGTCATTAAGAGTATCACCGAGTGTGGGGCTTTATCAAGGCATTATATCACAAACCAGTTTCAGCTATTCTACTTCTGGAACAGGGATAACGCCTATCGAGAAACGGATATAGTCATCGGTGTAGCCGAAGCCGGAGCCGGGTACACCCGCGATGCCTGTTGTCTCAAAGAGAGAGAATGCATCTTCTCCTGGGCGCAACTGGCACCAGTTGTAGACGGTGGCATCGTCGCCAGGATGAATGCGTTCAAACAGAGGCTGTTGCTGGTTGATTTTCTGTAATTGCGCGGCCAGGCGGGCACGCCGCAGCCGGTACAAGGCGCGCAGCTTTTCGACCAGCCAGGGACGCGACTGGACGAGGCGATAATAGGCCATATAGCGTAATTGCCACTCGCCCGGCAGTGATGCCGTACTGTTGGTCCAGCCGGGTAGAAGCGTGGGGGCGAGCCTGGCATCGCCAATCGTTACGTAGCCGAAACGCTCACCCGTCAGCGTATGTGATTTCGAGAAGCTACTGACGAAGATGGTGTGCCGCAGCACATCGGGTGCAGCAAAGGTTGCCATGCGCGCCAGATCCTCCTCCGGCTGCGCGGTGCCGATATAAGCCAGGTCCGCCAGTATATATATGTCACGCCCAGCCTCCCAATACGAGCGCAGCACCTTGTACAGCGCGTTGAGTTCCCCGGCAGTATATGCAAATGTGGTGGGATTGTTCGTCACAGTGAGATAGAAAAGGCGAATATCGGGAGCCTGTCGCAATACCTCGTCAAGCTGGAGCGCCGTCAACTTGAAGGTGTGTCCGGCATCGGTATGAAAGTGATGCAGGTGATAGCCATAAGAACGCGCCTGCCATTCAGGCACATTGAAGCCGGGAGAGGGAAACAAAATTCCGGGATTAGCGGCGTTTTGCTCGCGCAAAAAGAAACTCATGGAGCGTAAGACTTTATCAGCACTATCCATGGCGCCCAATCCCAGGTATACCTGCTCTCCTATCACGGGCAGACCCCACCGCTGCATATCTCCAGCTAGCCAGCCGCGCAAGATGGGATTGCCGATACCGAAAATATCGTAAATGCGCACATCAATGCGCTGTTGTAGCAATGCTCTTTCGCATTCCTGCATCTGATCGCGCAGCCAGAGATAGGTTTCTCCGGTAGTGACGTAGCCATGCAGCTGCTCACCTGGAAGTGCAACGCCCAATTCATCGGCTAACATGCGATAGTCGCCCGCTCCTCCTGGTATACCTTCGCACTCGGTGACGCGACGCAGGTTCACATCGCCAATAGTGCGGTTCACAATTTCAGACTGTATGACTTCTTCACAAATAGCGTGTTCGCGACATTGTTGTTCCAGTTCAGCGACCATGCGAGCCATGACACGAATAGGTCCCGCTCCCTGGAAAATGATCGGTCGATAATGAGCCACCATCTGTTGCCTGAGCGTTCTCAGCAGAGCGCGTTGTTCTTGGAGAGAAAAGGTTGGTGGCGTGAAAGTGTCGGAGGTGTCCACATGTGTATTGTGGGTGATCGCCATTGTTACTCCCTTCAGTTGCGCTTACATTGCGCATGTTAATAGAGGAAGGTGCCCAGTCCCCATTGACTAGCTCTATCTACAAAGTGTAGCATACCAGTTAGAGCTATAACAAGC
>VBHV01000277.1:0-6196 GCA_005881995.1 Chloroflexota bacterium
AAGACGGTGTCTTGCTTTATTATAGCCTTCTTTTTCGCCATCTGGACGCAACACGCTTGCTATATGTGGCAGTCGAAGTGGTCAAAAATAGATTTTTTGATTCAGTTGTAAAGCTGCTGTGAAGTCCCCCGACTTTCTGGAGGTCGAAAAGGCCTAATAGGCCATAAGAGTGATTGGCACCTGCATGTGGTGTTGAGATGCACCGGGGCGAAACGTCTATTACTAGAGAGGAATGAAAGAGGTGAACTGATTGATGGATATTCACACAAACTCTGCCGAAGAACTCTATGCCCTGTACCATCAGGAGATCGTGCGTTTCTTTGCGGAGCATCTTGCTGATCGAGAAGCCGCCTGGGACCTGTGCCATGAAGTGTTTGTGCGTCTGCTCATTACGCTCGCATCAGGCACCCAGCTCCGCTCTCCACAGCGCTGGTTGCTGCGCGTGGCCAAGAACCTGTTGATTGACACCTACCGGCATCAACACGCGACTGAAATGCCTCTTCCGTTGGAGTCACAGGAGTTGGCGATGCTGGCCAGCGATGCCACGACGTTCAAGGCCTTGCTCGAACACACCGAGATGCTGCAGATCATCGTGGAGACGTTCCACGCCTTGCCAGCGAAAGAGCAGCGCCTGCTCTTCTGGCGGGAAATCGAGCGCTTGCCCTTGCAGGAGATCGCTCTGCGTACTGGCACCACAGAGCCCGTGCTCTCAACCGAACTGTGGCGAGCACGCAAACACCTCCAAAGGGAGTACCTGCGGCGGCACTTCAAGGATCTGCTTTCCGCCGACGAAGAGATTTTTGAGCATCTTGATGCCCTGATTCGGTTCAATCTGATCGCCTCACCAGAGGAGCAGCTGTGGCATCTCGAAACACAAGAACGAGCCTATTTTGATCACATCGCTCCCACCTGGGATGCCTATGTGGCCAGTGCGTATGAAGCTGACCTGCAAGAACGGCTCACCAGGCTCCTTCCCTGGAGACAAGAGATGACCGTCCTGGATGCGGGAACAGGCACAGGCTACCTTGCGGGCATGATGGCTTCCCTGGTGGGCAACATCATCGGCGTGGATTGTGCGCCTGCAATGCTCACACGCGCCGGGGAGAAAATGGCCCAGGCCGGATACCGCCATGTTTCCTTCAAAGAGGGGATGGCCGAGGACCTGCCTGTGGCAACTGGCTCCGTCGATATCGCGATGTGCCATATGCTGCTGCATCACGTCGTGAGTCCTCGCACCGCCCTTGCCGAACTGCGTCGCGTTGTCCGCCCCGGCGGCTATGTGCTCATCATTGACGCGCACGCGCATCGGCAGCATTGGACGCCTGAAGCCTTTGGCGACCTGCACTATGGGACCGAACTCAAGAAAGTGCGCAAGCACTTGTCCGCCTTGCGGGTACACACGCTGCTGGTAGAAGACGCCGGCATCTCCCATTCGGGCAACTTCATCGGCACAGCAGCCGACTTTACGAATTTCCTCCTGCTTGGGCGGGTGGGTGAGCGAGGCAGCACGGACTGAGCCCATAATCGGGCCAGGGGGAAACAGGCCTGACGGGGTGCAGAGGAACACCATCGAGAAGAGAGGAAAGGAGAAGACTGTGCGCTGGGACAGCGATACAACCGTGTGCGGTCAACCATCATCATGAACACCACGATTTTCGAGGTCTTGCAGACCTATGATTATGAACAGCTCGTTTTCTGCCAGGAGAAAGAACTGGGCCTCCAGGCGATAATCGCCATTCACGATACGACGCTGGGACCCGCCGCCGGCGGCGTGCGTGTCCTGCCATATGCATCGGAGCAAGAAGCCATTGACGACGTTCTACGACTTGCCCGCGGCATGACCTATAAGGGAGCCCTTGCTGGGGTGAATCTCGGCGGAGGCAAATGTGTGGTCAGAGCGGACCCCTTGAGCATGAAGAGTGAAGCCCTCTTGCGCGCTCTTGGGCGCTTCATCCAGCGGCTTGGCGGCCTCTACATTGCAGGAAAAGACGTCGGCACGAATGCACACGATATGGAGATGATTGGCCTGGAAACTCCTCATGTGTTCAGTTTACCGGTCGAGGGTACCGGCGCCGTGGGCAGTCAGGTCATCAAACACCTGCTCGAAAACGGTGCAGTGGTCACGGCGACGGATACAGACCGTGACAAGCTGGACCGCCTCGTTGCTGCTTCTCCCGGACTTTTGACGAGTACACCAGAGGACATCCACATGCTTCCAGTTGATATCTACTGTCCCTGTGCGCTAGGGGCCGTTCTCAATGAACGAACGCTTCCTGAGTTACACTGCCAGATTGTATGTGGCGCTGCCAACAACCAACTGGCTGATGAACACTGCGGCGACCTCCTGGCACAAACCGGAATCGTTTATGCACCGGACTATCTGGTCAATGCTGGCGGGATGATCGCGTATGCAGAGAGTCGCCACCCGCAGGGCTTTCGCCGTCAGCGTGCGCTGGCGCACGTCTCGCGCATTGCTGACACGCTGGAACGAGTCTTTGCCATCGCTAGAGAACAAGCGATTCCGACCTATCGTGCTGCTGACTGGTTGGCAGAGCAGCGCATCGCCTCGGTCCGTCGGGCAAAAACCCTGGCGACGGCACCATAAGAACACAGTTCGCCCTGTGCAGGTACCGGCTGGCAAGCTGATCACTTCGAGAGACCGTTCGTCATCATGCAGAGACAGGAAGCAGAGAAGAAAGGAAAAATCCATGGCTGTTTATTTCGTAGTAGATGTCAACATAGACGATCCGCAGTCCTATGCCGAATATAGCAAACAGGTGGGGCCAATGGTTGCACACGCTGGCGGAAGATTCCTGGTGCGCGGAGGTGCCACAGAGATGATAGAAGGGAACTGGCAGCCACAGCGGCTGGTCGTGATCGAATTCGCCGATACCGAACACTTCAGAGCCTGGTACGACTCGCCCGAGTACGCCCAGGTGCGCAGCATCCGCTTCAACGCCTCGACCGCACGGGCGGTACTCGCCCAGGGCGTGGAGGAGAGGTGATGCCCATGATTGGACGCTTCTGGAGAGGCTGGGCCACAGCTGATCATGCGCAGGCGTACGAGGAACTCTTTCGCACGTCTCTTCTCCCCGGGCTGCAGCGCATCGACGGCTTCGCAGGTGCCTACGTCCTGCGCCGGGATGCGGAGGGCGAGGTCGAAATCATGACCATCACGCTCTTTACATCGCAGGAGGCCATTCGGGCATTCTTCCCGTGTTTCTGAGAGAAACAAGCTGTCTCCAACAGAACCGTCGTCTTTACCAAACCGTAGAGAATTCATAGGGAGACCAATATACTGCCTGCGCTCTGTCGAGATAAACAGTCAATGACGAAGAAAAAAGGTACTGAAAAGCTTCGTTTTGTACGTTCTGGTCTATCCCCGAAAGGGGCGAGATAACGTCAATTTCGCACTGATAGGCCGGATGCTCCTTGTAGGCATCCGATCCATCAATAAGAAGCCATAGAAATGTGTTGGGGAGAGCGTCCTGTGTCGGGGGTCGAGAGAACCAGTCCGGGCGACGCAAGCGTCCCCTCCCTGCGCAACTCCACACCCGCCCCTACAGAAATCTGCCCCCTTGGTTGAGAGATTATACCGTCCCCGCCGAACGTGTAGCAGGACGGGGTGTTGGCGCTCTCTTTACCTTGACCGGCTTGATTGACATCGGCCCACGCTCGGATTTCTCCCCTTCACCCTGCGGGAACGGGAGCGTGTGCAGTGCCGCCGCGATCACATCGTCCATGCGTTCTACGGGCACGAAACGCAGTTCTTTCATGATTTCGGGTGGGACCTCGTTCAGGTCTTTCATGTTGCGTTTGGGCAGGATGAAGGTTTTGATACCGGCGCGGTGGGCTGCCAGCACTTTCTCTTTGAGGCCGCCAATGGGCAGGACGCGCCCGCGCAGCGTGATTTCCCCGGTCATGGCCACATCACGGCGCGCGGCGCGCTGTGTCAGCGCGGAGATGAGAGCCGTTGCCATGGTGATGCCTGCCGATGGGCCGTCTTTAGGGATCGCGCCGGCAGGTAAGTGCAGGTGGATATCGTATTTCTCGTAGAAACGATTCTCCAGCCCAAGCTGTTTGGCGCGCGAACGCGCGTAGGAAAGCGCGGCCTGAGCCGATTCTTTCATGACATCGCCAAGCTGCCCCGTCAGTGTCAGGTTGCCTCGCCCGTCCATCAGCGTAGCCTCGACGGTCATCAGATCACCGCCAGCGCTAGTCCATGCCACGCCCGTCGCAATGCCTGGCTCATCTTTTTCCTCGGCCAGTTCATAGAAGTGTTTTTGTGGTCCCAGGTAGTCGGGAATCTTCTCCGGCGTCACGATGGTTTTGGTGCGGCGTCCCTCAGCTACCTTGCGCGCCACCTTGCGCATGACCGTGGCGATCTCGCGTTCGAGGTTGCGCACACCTGCCTCGAAGGTGTACTCACGAATGATGCGGTGCAGGGTGGCGTCTTCAAAGGCCACTTTGGTCGCTTTCAGCCCGTGTTCCTGCATCTGTTTGGGAATGAGGAACTGGCGGGCGATATGCATCTTTTCCTCTTCGGTATAGCCCGGCAGTTCGATCACTTCCAGGCGGTCACGCAGCGCGGCGGGAACGGGGTGCAGCACATTGGCCGTCGTCAGGAAGATAACCTTCGAGAGATCGTAGGGAACTTCCAGGTAGTGATCCGAAAAGGCGTGATTCTGTTCGGGGTCAAGCACCTCTAACAGCGCTGCCGAGGGATCGCCGCGGTAATCGTTGCCGATTTTATCGATTTCGTCCAGCACGAACAAAGGGTTGACGATACCGGCCGTTTTCATGGTCTGGAGAATGCGGCCGGGCAGCGCGCCGACGTAGGTACGCCGGTGGCCGCGAATCTCCGCTTCATCGTGAACTCCCCCCAGTGACAAGCGCACAAACTTGCGATTGAGGGCCTCGGCTATGGAACGGCCAAGCGAAGTTTTGCCCACTCCCGGCGGCCCTACGAAGCACAGGATGGGGCTGCGCATGTTGTTGGAGAGCTTGCGCACGGCGATGTACTCGAGGATGCGCTCTTTCACCTTTTCCAGTCCATAGTGTTTCTCTTCCAGGATGCGATGCGCTTCCTTGATATCCAGCTGTTCAACGGTGGCCTTACTCCAGGGGAGGCTGACGACCCAGTCCAGGTAGGTGCGGATTACGCCCGAATCGGGTGCCATCGAGGGAGTGGCATTGAGCCGGTCCAGTTCTTTCAGCGCCTTTGCCTTGACCTCTTCGGGCATACCTGCCGCGAGTATCTTCTCGCGCAGTTCAAAGCCCTCACGTATGGTGGGGTCTGTTTCGCCCAGTTCTTTTTGAATGGCCTTCAGTTGTTCGCGCAAGAAATACTCTCGTTGGCCCTTATCGACCTCTAACTGCACCTGGGTATGTATGTGATTTTCTAATTCGAGGATATTGAGTTCTTTGGTGAGCAGGATGCAGGTCTTTTGTAAGCGCTGCTCGACATTGAAGGCCTCTAGAATTTCCTGGCGCACGGAAATGGGCGCTTCGAGTGAAGAGACGATAAAATCTGCCAGCCAGCCTGGCTCGTCGATGTTCATGGCGGTGATAAAGGCTTCATCGGGTAGGGTGCTGCTCAGCTTGATGCATTTCTCGAAGAGCGCCAGGGCTGCTCGCACGAGCGCCTCAACGGTGAGTGTGCGTTCTGTCTCTTCCTGGATGATTTCGGTACGCACGCGCATAAACGGCGTTTGTTGAGTGTATTCCAGGCGGCGCATACGCCGCTGCCCATGGATGAGTACGCTGGTTGAGCCATCGGGCAGTTTGAGTACGCGGTCGATTACGCCTTCGACGCCGATGCTATAGACATCATCGGGCCCAGGGTCTTCCATCTCCTCATTCGTCTGGGTGACGACGAACATCAAACGATCTCTGCTCATGGCATATTCTATGGCCTTAATCGATTGTTCGCGCCCGACCATCAGGGGGGTGACCACATTGGGGATCAACACCGTATTCCGAATGGGCAATAAGGGTAGTTCGTGGGCTAATATTTGCTGCTCGAGCAGGTCGTTCTCTATGGATGTCCGCTTCTTTGCGGTGCTGCGAGTGGCCTTCTTCGTGACCATACACTTCCTCTCAACGGGTAATATGCTTTCTCATGAATGTCCTAGCATTATAACGCATTACGTATCGAAAAGGTGAACTTTATGCAATAGTACGTATTATTTCCTAT
>VBHV01000277.1:6357-7526 GCA_005881995.1 Chloroflexota bacterium
TGCTCGACGCCTCTAGGTATTATGACGAACTCGCCCTCATCTAATGAAATGTCCTGGTCACGCAATTTGATCAGTAGCTTCCCTTTGACCACCAGGAATAGCTCGTCTTCCTGCTCGTGATGATGCCACACAAACTCACCCTTGAGCTTTACCAGCTTGACGTGTGAGTCGTTGATGTCTCCGGCAATTTTCGGACTCCAGTAGTCCGAGAAGAGGCTAAATTTCTGGCTCAGATTGATTTTCTCCATATTGAACCCCCTACTCACGTGATAATGAGCTTTCAGCCATGATACCAGACTCTTGTATCTTTGACCAGTCTACGCCTCGTTCGCTCGTTTGCTTGACACGATGCTCTCGTAAGCGCCTTTTTCCCACCATCGTCACTGCCAGGATTTGTAAACCCTGCCACGCAAGGTTTCGGTTTTCCAGTAGCCAAAACGCATATAAAGTTAAGCCTTGACTTAATTAAGGAAATGGTTTATAGTCTAGTGTATGGATATGTTTGTGGCGCTTGCCGATCTGAGCAGATGGTGCGCTCCAAAGTGGCATGGAAGAAGGAGTCAATGATACCTATGATCGTCTGGCGGAACTGCTGAAAACGATGTAGTCGATCAATGTCACTGTTGTTCTGATGGTGCCATTGGATGAGTAGAAAGGACAGGAATATAGATGGAGATGAAACTTGAGCTGGTGCCGGTACCGGTTGCTGATGTTGACCGCGCCAAGGCTTTTTACGTTGAAAAAGTTGGATTTCACGCAGACCATGATGTCCAGCCTGGGAATGGAATGAGAGTTGTCCAACTCACACCACCTGGCTCGGCTTGTTCGATCGTCATTGGAACCGGTATGGGCGAAATTTCTGAAATGCAGCCCGGATCGCTCAAGGGCCTGCATCTGGTCGTAGCGGACATAAACAAGGCCCGCGAAGCGCTCGCGGGCCGGGGCGTTACCGTAGGCGAAGTCGATGATCTGGGGGGCATTAAGTATGTCTACTTCAGTGACCCCGATGGCAACTCGTGGTCATTGCAGGAAATACCAGCCCATCAGTAACGAAGGTTTCAAAGCAACCGCAGCGCTGGCTCCCGCTAGATGCTCAACCGGTTCAAGGTGTTCATGTTGTCGTCGGTGAAGAAGACTTCGAGATTTCCTCCCGCATCTACCTCGGCTGC
>VBHV01000108.1 GCA_005881995.1 Chloroflexota bacterium
TCTTCTCAGCCCAGGGAGTCGAGCCGCCCTATCCCTTGCTTACCGGAGACAACTCGCCGCAGCAAACTGCCATGTACCGCGTCTTTCAACTCTACTCGCACCTCCAGCATAACCTGCTGCCGTTGCAGGTGCAGCACGATCCCGTCGACGCGTTTGCCACGGTCGATGATGCGCATCAGGCGCTCAGCCTCCTATTCGTGAACAAATCAGGAGTAAACCAGGTGGCCCAGGTCAGCCCACAGAATCAGCTCTTCGGCTTCAGCCCCTGGCATACGCAGCAAATCAGCATCGCAGCCTACAGCATAGTGCTCGTAACAATGCATCGCGGAGGCGGAGCCGAAGCCTACAGCTTCAGCGTACCCGCCGCCGATACAACCAACATCAATCCTTTACAGCAAACCGTGTGCGGCCAAAAAACCGACACACTCGCATACACCATACCTTGTTAATGTAGGGGTGATCAATCACCACCGGGATATTGTAGGGGCGACCCTGGCGGTCGCCCTGGTACTAAACTAACGGTCGCCCTGGTAATAGACTAATAAGGAGCAATCGTGTTTCTCACGTATATTGGCTACTTCTTTGAAGCAATTTACTTGCTCGTCATCCTACTGATGGTCTTTCAGGCCATCTTCAATATCCGATTGCGCCTCTTCATCTGGGAAAAACCGGAGCATGCGTGGCTCAATCACGCCCCTACGGTGTACCGCGATCCCTGTCTCTCCTTCACTATCCTTTTGCCGGCCAAAAATGAAGAGGATGTGTATCGCGAAACCATCCAGAAAGTCTATGATCTCAACTACCCTAAAGAACTCATGCAAATCGTCGCCATCTGTCGTGAAGATGATCCCGGCACCATCGCTGAAGCCCAGGCCAAAATCGATGAGCTGGGAAACCCCAACGTGCAGTTGCTCATCTATAACGACTACCCCGTCAGTAAGCCGCATGGCCTCAACCTGGGTTTGCAGATAGCGCGCGGCGACATCGTCACCATCTTCGATGCTGAGGATGAGCCGCATCCCGATATCCTCAATATCATTAATACTACCATGCTCAATGAAGATGTGGATGTCGTGCAGAGCGGTGTGCAGCTCATGAATCATAATACCAAATGGTTCTGTTTCCTCAACGTGCTAGAATACTTCTTCTGGTTCAAATCATCCATGCATTTCTTCGCGCGTATTGGAATGACCCCCCTTGGCGGCAATACTGTATTCGTGCGACGTGAATTGATGGAACAACTGGGTGGGTGGGATGAGAGCTGTCTCACTGAGGATGCTGACCTGGGTATTCGTCTCAGCCTCGCCCACGCGCGTATACGCATCATCTACGAAGATGAGTTTGTTACCCGCGAGGAGACACCACATACCATTCAGCAGTTCATTAAGCAGCGCACGCGTTGGAATCAAGGCTTCATCCAGATACTCTTCAAATGGGAATGGTTAAAACTCGAAAAATTCTCACAGCGCCTGCTGGCCTTTTATGTCCTGATCCTTCCAGAGGTGCAAGCATTGTTTGCCATTCTGGTGCCGGTCGCGATAATCATGTTCTTCTTCGTCAAGTTCCCGCTCTGGCTTGCCATGTTCACCTTCCTTCCCCTGTACTGCTTTGTCCTTGCCGTCTTTATAGACGTGGCAGGACTGCACGAGTTCCTGAAGGCGCACAAGCGTAAGTGGAGCTGGCGAGAAGCAGGGATTTTAATCATGGCATTCTTCCCATATCAATGGATACTCAGCATCGGGGCGCTGCGAGCAGTGTACCGTGCTCTCAGGGGCCATGGCAACTGGGAGAAAACCGCCCATATCGGGCAGCATCGTGGCAAAGCTGCTGCGTAACTAAAGGCACAGGTGGTGTGGACGCGATCAATCGCGTCCCTACATAAAGAGAGAGACATGACAGTTTCCTATAAACCAACGCAAGATCAGGACCCTGAGGAACGGGGGTCACAATATAGCTCAGATGGCGCAACCCACAGTGATAACATCGCAGGGACCAGCTTTAGCGCGCCCACTCAGCCAGGTTCTGCATTGGGCCCGCAAGGAAATCCAACAGGGCTTCCCCGGTCGATACGCCCACAGGTCGTAGTAAAACCTCCTGTCACTCCTCCAACGGCAGCGCGTTTTTTCGCCGCTGAAAATGGCAGTAGGCCTGGCTACAATCCGGCACAATCTGGAGAGGCCAATGGGAATAGCGCGGGCCAGATGCGACATCCAGCTGCGCTGCCTAATGCACCTAAAACGGGCGTCATGTCCTATGCTGCCTCTCCTGCTGAGTTACCACAGAACGCCCAGAAGCCGGAGGTAGAGAATGGCAATATCATCCTCTATCGCACACATAATTTCTTCTTGCGTACCGCCTATCGTCCTGGTCACAGGTCCAATCCACTACGCCGGCCTACCGGACATACCACTGTTATGCCTCGCGTTTTGCCCGACCAGGAAAAGCGCATCGCGGCCAGCGAAACGCGCGTCATGCCCAATGTCACGCTCAACACTACCAGGCAAACAGGGGCTATTCCTATGCCATCCTGGGTAGAAGCCATTCTACTGGTCATCTCCCTGGTAGGTGTACTGGTTGCTCACGCCTACAATATGTTCAATTTTCCACGCTACGAACTGGATGAAGGCACCTATATGTCCAATGCCTGGGCCATTACCCAGGGATGGATCTCGCCTTATCCCTATGGATATGGACATCCACCTCTGGCATGGATACAGATTGCCGGCTGGTTACAGCTGACCGGCGGACCTTTCACCTTTGGAAACGCCCTTAATAGCGGGCGGGTCCTCATGCTCTTCTATGCTGTAGCAAGCGCGCTGCTGGTCTATCTGATCGTGCGGCGTATGGGAGGAAGCGCCATCGCAGGCATTCTGGCCCTGGTCGTTTTCTCATTCTCGCCGCTCAGCATCACCTATCAACGCCAGGTTTTCCTGGATAACATCGCAACCTTCTGGATGTTGCTCTCGCTCTACCTGCTCGTCGTAGGCAATAGCCGCTTGCAGTATATCATTGGCGCGGCAGTGGCCTTTGGCTTCTCGGTCCTCTCCAAAGAGGTCTACCTGATCTGTTTTCCCGCCTTGATCTACGCGGCCTGGCTTTATACCACCAAATTCCAGCGCAAGTTTGGCATGGTCTCGTTCATTTACGCCGTCATCGCTGTCTGCTCAGCCTTCGTGTTGATGGCGGTGTTGAAAGATGAATTGTTCCCCTATACCTGGCACCTGCCCTGGGATACGCACCCGCACTTGAGCATGCTCGACACCCTGGTAGGACAGGCTCAGCGCGGGCAGGTCGGCGGGAGTTTCCAGGCGAGCTGGGAAATCTGGGTTGATAGTGACCCGTTGTTCATCATATTGAGCATCGTGTTTCCACTCTTTAACCTGGTCTATGGCTGGTGGAATCGCAAACACCTGATGCTCTCGCTGATGGCAATCATCTTCTGGTTGCTGCTGATACGTGGAGGACAGGTACTTTCTTTCTATATCCTGCCTCTCATTCCACTGGCCGCTTTGAACATGGCGCTGGCTCTCAATACCATCCTGGGTTGGCTGGGCAAACTGGTACGTTTTGATCTCGTGCGGGCCGCGCTGCTGATCGTGGTGATCGCAGTTGTCCTTCCCTATGATATCAAGACCACCGGCTTCCGCTTCTACCAGCATCCAACATCTGCGCAGCAGGATGGGATGGTATGGGTGCGCAACCACGTGCCGCACAACGCCTTCATCGTCATTAATAGTTACCTGTATCTCGACCTGCAACTTCCTGGAGGTCAGGGTACTGGTGATGGCGCTCCCTACCCACACGCGGAAGTCTATTGGAACGTTGCTTTCGACCCTGAATTGCATGACCTGGCCTTACAGAAAAACTGGGATCGCATAGACTACATCGTCGCCGACTCCGAAATGCTGCATGACATCGAGACCTACGGCAGCGGCATGGACCTGATCAAACAGGCCTTCCAACACTCAGTGCTGCGCGCCGATTTCCGTGCCGACGACCACAACTTGCAAATCGTCGTCCAGGTCTTCCAGGTCATCCATCAATATACGCCCCCAACGGTGTATTCCGGGCAAGGTTCTGGACCTGGTGCAGCAATGCAAACTAACGGCCCGCCCCTGTTTAATGGTTCACCGCGAGATGATCCGTCAGGAATTGCGAAACAGCGAAAGATACTATCTGTTATATAAGTCATTCCGTAGGGGTGGGGACAGCGGATGAGTTACGGCGGACGACGCAAGCGTCCAGATGAGCCGTTCCCCACATCCATACCGCTCCCGCCCCTACAGAGCAAAAGAGGTTTAGAAAATAATGTTGGCAACACGACCGGACACAGATACGATAGGTGTCACACGCACATTTGATGGCATCGAAGAGGCTGCTCACAGGGTTATCGAGCAAGTAGGCGGCATGCAATCGGTCATGCGCGGGGCAAAGATAGCCATCTTAAAGCCCAACTTTGTGGCGGGGCGCAATGCGGAGACAGGTTCAACCACCAGTTTTGCTCTCCTCAAAGCCGTCGCCGAAGAAGTACGCGCATGTGGAGCAGAGCCTGTCCTGTGTGAAACCCCTGGCACCGAGTTTGATCGTGATGCTACCTACACTATCCTGGGGGTTGAACAATTCTGCCAGGAAAACGGCATTTGCATCGTCAAAGTAGACCCTGAAGGCGGGGAGCAGGACTGGATCGAACTGCGGCCAGAAGGCGCCAGGCGCCTGCGCCGTTTCCGCATCCCGCGTATCCTCACCGAGGCGCGCCTGATTAATCTGCCTGTCTTGAAAACGCACGTCGTTTCGGCTATGACGCTCGGTATGAAAAATCCCATGGGCATTCTGCCTCGACCGGATCGCCGTTCCATGCACACCTTCGGCATCGACCAGTCCATCGTAGACATGAACCGCGGCATCAAACCCGACCTCACCATCGTTGATGGCAGCGTTGGGCAGGACGGCGAAGGCCCTCTCTATGGCGATAAGGCCGACCTGCAGGTGCTGGTCGCTGGCCGCGATAGCCTGGCCGTTGACCTGGTCTGCTGCCAGCTCGTCGGCGTCAAGCCGCGGGACATCCCGCACCTCAAACTGGCGCTGGAGCAGTTGGGTAAGCCTTCCTGGAAGCCGGTGGGCGAAGAGGTAGGCGTCATCAAGAAGTTCCGCCTGCCGCAGCAAAAGTCGCTCTATCGCTTCATCTTCTGGCTCATGTATCCGTTGGATTATCCCTATACGTGGATTGCCGAGCGCGGCAAGCACCTCTGCACCACGCTCTACGGCACAGGACTGGTGGGAACGCGCCCGCAAATTTCAGCGGAGATGTGTACGCGCTGCGGCGTCTGCGTCGATACCTGTCCACTACCCAATGTGATTGATCTCAAAACCTTGAAAGTCAACTATAACACCTGCCAGCGCTGCCTGCTCTGCTACGAGGCTTGCCCGGAGAAAGCCATCAGCGTCAAAGGCTATTCTGGGGCGAGGCAATAAACCATGACTATCCTTGTAACAGGCGCGACCGGCTTCTTAGGTTCCGCGCTGGTCACTGAACTGGTAAAACAGGGGCAACCAATACGCATCCTCGCGCGCGATGAACGGAAGGCGCGCGAGCAATTTGGCGATGCCGTCACTATTATGGGAGGTGAAATCACCGATGAGGCGCAGGTGCAACAAGCCGTTGACGGCGCCACCACCATCTACCATTTCGCCGGGCGGCTCTATCATCCCAGCACTCCGGCGCACCTCTACTATCGCACGCATGTCGAGGGGACGGGTATCCTGCTCGATGCTTGCCAGGGACAGAGCCAGTTACAGCGCATCGTGCACTGCAGCACTACCGGCGTTCATGGCGTTACCGGTAAAACACCTGCCGCCGAAGATGCGCCATTTGCTCCCACGAACCCTTATGAAGCCACCAAGCTTGAGGGTGAACTGCTCGCCCTCAAAGCTCACGAAGAGCAAGGCCTGCCCATTAGCGTCGTCCGCCCCGGGCTTGTATACGGTCCTGGTGATCTGCACCTGCTCGGTTTCTTCGCATCCATTAAAAAAGGACGGCCCTGCCTCATCGATGGTGGAAAAGCCTTGATCCATCCCATCTATATCGATGACATGACAACCGCCTTCCTGCTCTGTGCAGAAAGTCCGCGGGCCATTGGACACAGCTATAATATCGCCGGCGATCATCCCGTTTCATTTCGTGAACTGGCTACAGCTATCGCGCGTGCCCTGGGGAAACCCTTGCCTGGAGGCGACCTTCCTCTCTGGCTTGCCAACGTTGCCTCAGACATTTTCGCGCTCATTCCGGGGATCAAAGGCGAAAACGCCCCACTCACGCGCAGCCGCGTGCAATTCCTCACCAATAGTCGCGTTTATGATATAGGGCGAGCAAGAACAGAGCTGGGGTTTGCTTCGACCGTTGCGTTGGAAGAGGGGATGAGGCGCACAGCCGATTGGTACTATAAGCATGAATATTTATAGGGTGTGGTTAATATCAAATACGCCGATACGTTCTTATGTTAAGAGTTTTACTAATCTGAGGTTTGCATGCATTACGACCCAAACACATCACCGACTCCCATTCGCCCGCGCCCGGCGCGCCCGCGTCTGATAGGCATGGACAACAGTGAGCAGGATCAGTATACGACTCCCAAGGCGGAGAAGGGAACCGTTACGCCGACTTCCTCCCCTTCACCATTCAATGATGTCGCCATGCAGCCTACTGTCTCCATGGAATCTATGCAAACCAGGACCAGGGCATCAATCCCTGGAAAGCCCCAGTTTTCTTTCAAAGCAGGGCAGTACACCGGTGATATCAGTAAACAGAGTACATCGCGCCTTATGCAGCTCAGTGGTATGATGCCCGCCGTCAGGATCCCAACACAAAACGGGCAGGGCAGTCTACCAGTAACACCAGCGCGCCTGAGCACCGACCAGGAAGAAGGCTACTGGCCCTTTGGTATTCAGCAGACGGGCGCGTTGCCCGTCGTCAACCTCTACGGGCGTGAACCTTTCGGACGCATTCTCCCGCCAATTCCCTCCGCGGAAGCAGCCGCCATTCCCGTAGCGCCGTTCACCAAACCTCCAGACTCCCTGCCAGCCTGGAAAGCGCTGCTCAATTCACCGGCAGCGAAGGTTGCCATCGGCCTTCTTATCGGCATTGGCCTCTTATTCCTGGTGGCGCATTTTGTCGACTTGCCGACCACCGTTTCGATCTTGCGCCAGAACCTGACGACGCCGAAAGGCATTGCCCTTGCGCTGCTTTCTGGCGTCGCCTTCCTGCTCGCCTTTTCCATTCGCGGCGTGCGCTGGAAGCTGTTCCTGAATCCCGTCGGCAAAGTCAGTACCTTCAAAGCCATCCAACTCTTCCTGGTGGGCATCTTCCTGAATTTCTTGCTGCCCATACGCGGAGGTGAAGTGGCAAAAAGCCTCATGCTCAAACGCATCGCCAATATCCCCGTCAGCAAATCGCTGCCCACCGTCGCCATGGATAAAGCCCTGGATTTGATGCCGGCCCTCTTCATCATGGCAATTGTGCCCTTTCTGGGCGTGCAGATGGACATCAAACTCTGGATTGTCCTGGCCCTGGTCGGAGGATTACTTGTCGGCCTCATCTTTTTCATTGCCCTGGCTGCCTGGAAGCGCGCTGCCGCCATCATGCTGCTCCAGAGAATGACCGGAATGCTGCCGAAATCTATCGCTGGCAAGATCGAAGGATTCGCCACCGGCTTTGTGGACTCGCTCTTGATGGGCGCCAGCCAACCGCGCATCTTTGTCCCGGCAGTATTGCTGACGATCGTCGCCGTTATCTTCGATGGCCTGTTCGCCTTCCTCGCCTTCTGGACCATCGGGTTCCCCATATCGTTTGGCACCGCCATCTTTGGCTACACCGTCTACAACATGTTCTATATCCTGCCCACTCCTCCCGGACAGGTTGGCAGCAACGAGGCCGTGGGCCTGCTTGTTTTCACGGGGCTATTGCACCTGCCAGCCGATAAAGTGACCGCCATGTTCGTCTTCTCCCATCCCTTTGCCGCTCTGCTTATGACGATTACTGGTATGGGCTGCCTCAGCGCGTTGGGGCTGAAGCTTTCGAGCGCCATGAAGGTGCAGACCGAGGGAGAGAGCGCGATGCTGCCAGAAGGGAAGCAGGGACAGGAGTCACGGGGGTTGCCTTTGAAGGTGTAGGGACTACCGTCCCTTTGTCGCATATCCGATGTACGAGATGCCCTTGAACCAGCCTGGCCCCATTTTGAAGCGACCATGAACGAAGCCACGCGGCATGAATCCCCTCAATTCGCGTACCTGTAAGCCACTGGCGGTGAGCAGACCGGTAAGTTCAGGCGGTTTAATAAATTGGTGGTAGTTGTGAATGCCGGGTTTGAGGCCGCCGCTTGGGA
This sequence comes from Chloroflexota bacterium, assembly GCA_005881995.1. The sequence goes on from VBHV01000108.1 coordinate 8,379, forward strand.
AATGTTCTCCGTACCAGATGAGTATGGCTCGCGCCAGCAGCGTGCGATTGATGGTATCGAAGACGAAGACGCCGCCGGGCGCGAGTACGCGTGCAACCTCGGCAATAGTGGCCTTCAGGTTGCCGACATGCTCTAGCACATCAAGGGAGACAATGACCGAGAAGCTGCCGTCAGCGAAAGGCAGGGACTCCGCGACTGCCTGTTCATAAAATATGTTCTGCCCCAGGCCCTGCTGCCGGGCGTGGATGCGCGCAGTTTCTAACGCGCCCTCCGCGGGGTCTATACCCACCATGACCGCCTTGCGCCGTGCCAGGTCTTCGCAGATCAAGCCGCCGCCACATCCGACTTCGAGAATTTCCTGCTGTGCCAGCGCGCCCATGCCAAAGACCCTGCTGACGCAGGATTCGATGTAATCGCAGCGATCAACCGTCATCTGGTAGAGAAAGCAGCCCTTATCCCACCAGTCAAAGTTGGCGAAGATTTCGGATTGTGGACGTTTGCGTTTGAACATGGGGGTCTCCTTCGTGCAAGCTTTGGCTTCATATTTATGATTATAACGTTGCCTTATTGTGACTTACAACGTCTCTGTAAAAATACCTAAACGAGATGAGAGGACGTTTCGTAGTAGATTTGAGGCGATTTGATGGTAATCGCTGCAACTAAGTGTCTTGTACTTACGATTATATAGTGTGGGAGATATTTTTTCGTTGGGACGTGATTATGGAAATGAACAAAAGGCATGTAGAGGTTTATCCATCGCGTCCCCCAGGGGGGAACGTGGTATAATTGGGGGAAATATACGCAACTAATACACAGAGAGGCAGAAGCAAGTAATGGCAATGTTTGACAGTTTATCAAAACGTCTTGAGGGAGTTTTTACTAATCTTAGTGGGAAGGGCAAGCTGACCGAAGCCGATGTCGAGGAGGCCATGCGCGAGGTGCGGCTGGCGATGCTGGAGGCGGATGTCAGCCTGAAGCTGGTGCGGCAATTCGTTGAGCGTGTCAAGGCCAGGGCCATTGGCGCGGATGTGCTGGGCAGCTTCTCTCCGGCGCAGCAGGTGCTCTCCATTGTCAACGACGAGTTGATTGAGATGCTTGGCGGCGAGAGCCAGAATAAGCTTGACCTGGGCGGCCCACCTCCTAATGTGATTATGCTGGTGGGTTTGCAGGGTTCTGGTAAAACCACCATGGCGGCCAAGCTTGCCAACTACCTGCGCAAGCAGCAGGGGCAGCGTCCACTGCTGGTCGCCGCCGACATGTATCGTCCCGCCGCCGTCCACCAGCTGCAGGTGCTGGGAAAACAGATTTCTGTCCCGGTCTACTCGGAACCTGCAGGGGCGAATCCGGTCGATATCACTGTTCACTCGCTAGCCTATGCGCGCGAACAGGCTTTGACGGTCGTCATACTGGATACGGCAGGCCGCCTGAACATCGATGAGCGCATGATGCAAGAGGTCATCAGCATTCGCGGGCGGGTGCAGCCGCGTGAAGTGCTGCTGGTGGCCGATGCCATGACCGGTCAGGAAGCGGTGCGCGTCGCGGACGACTTCAACAAGGCCGTCTCGTTGACGGGCATGATCTTGACCAAAATGGATGGTGATGCTCGGGGTGGGGCGGCGCTTTCGATGCGCTCGGTGACCGGCGTCCCGATCAAGTTCATGGGCGTGGGTGAAAAAGTCGATGCGTTGGAGCCGTTCTATCCCGACCGTTTGGCCTCGCGTATACTGGGAATGGGAGATGTACTTTCTCTGATCGAACGCGCGCAGGAAACCATCGACCAGGAAGAGGCGCTGAAGGCCCAGGCCAAAATGCAACAGGGCAAATTTGACCTGGAGGACTTTCTCAATGCCATGCGCCAGTTGAAGCGTATGGGACCATTGCGTCAGGTCATGGAGATGATCCCTGGCTTCAATAAAATCGCAGCCACGCCCGATATGGAGGAGGCGCTGGAAGGGGATCAATTGAAACACGTGGAAGCGATAGTCCTTTCCATGACGCGAGAGGAACGACGCAATCCCGATATCATCAATGGCAGTCGCAAGAAACGCATCGCGCGCGGCAGTGGCAGCACGCCGCAGGATGTGAACCAGCTGCTCGGTCAATTCGCAGAGATGCGCACCATGATACGCCAGATGAGCAGCGGTAAAGGTCCCTGGGCGAAAATGGCCAGGCAATATGCCGGAAGCGGCGGGCTTCCCGGCATGCCCGATCTGGAGGGCCTGGGTGGAGCAGCTATGCCATCGCTCCCGCGACCATCTGGAGGAGGTCATAAGAGCGGTGGCAAGAAAACTGGCAAAGCAGCCCGCAAGGAAAAACGGAAACATAAAGCAAGGAGTGGTCGGAGGTAATCCACTATGCAGCGTAAGCGCTCATATCGCCTGATGCCAGCCATGGTGGTGTGCATGTTATTCGCATTTGTCATGCTCACCAGTGGCTGTGGGGGAAGTCAACAATCGCAGCAGCAGGCAAGTCAGAACAAGACGCAGCTTGATGCGGCTCTTCAGCACGCCAGGAATATCGGCGTGCCGGATTCGTCTCTGCAACCTGTAATCAAGCAAGAACAACAACTGAGTAGTACGAGCGCCCCATCTACGCTCTTCGATGATTCACCGGCTACCACGTACTATCTCAACCAGGCAAAAGGGTATCACCAGTTGCTGGTGCAATTGCAGGGCATTGTAACTAAAGTGACCGGGGATACGAGTACACTGGCCCAGATAGATATGCAGCAGTTCCAGCGATCTCTCGCCAGGGCGCAAAAGTTGCAGGTGGGAAATATCTCGGCCTTTACTACAGAGTACAATAATGACCAGAATCTCCTCTCATCGGCTCACTATCCAAAAGACTATATTGCCGTCAGCAATGATGCCAGCAAAGCATCCCGCGCTTTGGACCTGTTAAGTTCAACCAATGCACAGCTGGTTCTGTTCGGCTCAGTACCAGAGCGATCTGGATACCCTCAATAGCATCACTACTCCTGCCGATTTCAGCAATCTCAGTTCGCTGATCGATGCCCAGTATCAGATGGCGGTGGTCAACTCTCTACAAACCTTGCCGTATGTGGGCAACGCCAAATTGAAAGAGTTTCAAAATCAGATAGATCTGCTGAAAACATACGGGTTGAATATTTCTGCTTACCAGAAGTTGTACAATGCCGATGCCCAGGCCATGCGCGGCGCTACGACGATTAATGATTACCTGACGGTTGCCCAAAAAATCGACGCGGATGTCGCGAGCATGAATAACGATATGACGCAGGGAGCTGCCAGCTACCTGATCAGTGAGCTTGATCGCGAAGCGAATGCATGGGGACAGGCGCACCTTTACCATGATAAGTCCGATGGCAAGAACTATATTCTGGACTCAGGCTATACCATGAATGGCATTGGCTACTGGCTGCAACAAGAACTGGGCTGGGCATCGTATTCGGGCGATTACCAGTCGGTGTTGAATGATGAGAAGGACCAGTTCTTTAATTTCTCGATGATGCAGCAGGATTACAGCGATCCCACGCCGTACAACCAGGTGCATGCGACCGATCTGCAAATGTTCCAGCATTACCCAAGCCTCCAACATGGAAAGGTGCTGATGGTTTCGATGGTTGAGCAGGTCATGCGTGTTTACCAGGATGGGCAGCTCATTCGAGCTTTCTACGTCACTACCGGACGGGTAGAGCTTCCCTCGCTGCCAGGTTACTGGACACCGCTGGACCGCAAATCGCCGACGCAGTTCACTTCGACTGAGCCGCCGGGTTCTCCTTACTGGTATCCACCCACCCCGATTCATTATGCTATCCTGTATCACTCTGACGGGTACTTCGTCCACGATGCCTGGTGGCGTGTCAACTTTGGCCCCGGCACACAGTTCCCGCATTACGATACGGGCGGTGACGAGTCCTTCGCGGGCAATGGCAGCCACGGGTGTATCAATATGCAAGAGAACGATGCTGCATGGGTGTATGCCAATACCGATTGGAATACGCAGATAATGGTGTATTAAGCTGAAAAGTGTGATAGCGGTTCCAGCTTCCAGGGCGACCACGAAGGTCGCCTAATACGCATCAACCTAAGAACAAGCCCATCAACATCCGTAGGGGCGAGGGCGGTGGGGAGCGGAAGGGAGGGCCTTTATGGTCGCCCGCGGGGTGGGGGGTGATCGTGTTGCTTCGGTTGATGCGTATTGGGCGACCACCAAGGTCGCTTTGATATTTAGGAGCAGGATTAATGGAGAATCAATCTGAAGGATCTATGCAATTGACGCACCTCGATGAGGGTGGGAATATTCATATGGTGGACGTGACGGATCGGCCAGAGACGGTGCGAGAGGCTGTCGCGAAGGCGAGGGTGCGCATGTCG
>VBHV01000278.1 GCA_005881995.1 Chloroflexota bacterium
TTGCCCTGCGGGCTGGCACTGATGCCGCCAGCGATGCGGTGCGGCGCTTTCAGCGCGAGATGCAGACCATCGCCAGACTCAATCATCCATACATACTTCCCCTGTTTGACTATGGAGAAGGCACCATAACACCTTCAGCAACGGCCAGATCGGTGTTGCCGCCGACGATGAAGGGGATGTGACCGAAGTAGTGTTTCGCCTGGCGAAAGTGTGGACGTTTTAATCTTCCATGACCCTAACGCATGTGTTATACTGTGGCTACATTCATAATTGTGTAGTTGATTACTTTTTAAGTATTTTACACAAGGTGGAACGATGGCACTTGAAGGAAAGCAAATTGGTCGCTATCATCTATTGCGCTTGCTTGGCAGCGGTGGAATGGGAGAAGTCTACCTTGCGGAAGATGCTCGAATTGAACAGCAAGTGGCGATTAAGGTGTTGCGAACTGCCTCAGGCTATTCTAATGCTGCTGCTAAAGAAGTTGCTCGTCTATTTCAACGTGAAGCAAAGGTTATCGCAAAACTTGATCACCCCCACATTCTTCCCTTATTCGATTACGGTGAGGCTAAAGTCAATGGAATGACACTCACTTATCTAGTGATGCCATACCGTAAAGAAGGCTCTTTCGTGGCTTGGCTCAATGAACACCGAGATACCTCTATTCTCTTTCCCCAGGAAATCGGACATTTTTTAGCTCAGGCAGCTGATGCACTACAACACGCTCACGATCGTCAGATCATACACCAGGATATCAAGCCCTCAAACTTTCTCATACGTAGCAAGAAGGATGCTCCAAACCGTCCCGATTTGCTTCTAGCTGACTTTGGCGTAGCGAAATTCAGTTCAGTGTCTGCCAGCATGAATTTTAGCGTTCGCGGCACGTCAACCTATATGGCTCCTGAACAATGGATGGGCCAACCAGTGCCTGGCTCAGATCAGTATGCTCTTGCTATCATGATCTACGAACTCCTAACAGGGCACCCCCCCTTTCATGGGCGTCCCGAACAGGTCATGTATCAGCATTTGAATGTTCAACCTAAACCCCCCAGTATCCTCAACTCGAATATCTATATTGATATTGATAAGGTGATACTAACCGCCCTGGAGAAGAAACCCGAAAATCGCTTTAGTACTGTCTCGGCTTTTGCGAATGCCTATCAGCAAGCATTATTATACGAGCCAACGCAGGCAGTCCGTATTTCAAAAGACTTGCTTACCACATCCAATGAGGATAATGTGGACGAGGATATTACTATCAAAGAGCAACAACCAGTTATCCCCTCTGATCTCCCCCGACCTATGGTTGCGTTAGTTGACATCCTTGAGCGTGAGGAAGAGCATTTTCCTATGAATGTTGCTAGTAATAAAGAAGCTAGCTCTCCACCCAACCTTGCCACTCTCGATGCAGCCCATCAAGCTGTCTCTTCCAATATCAACAGCGGTAAGCGCGAAAAATTCACACCTCTTCCTGCCCCTCTCGCTTTATTCTCCAGCATTCCCTCAGCTCATTCCGGCTATCTAGAGAGTATCGTTAATCGCTGGCGAAATTTAAATCGTCGCCGCGCCATCCTTTTATCTCTTCTGATATTGCTGCTCTTAGCGGCAAATATTGGCATTTCATATGCGATCATTGCTGGTCATACAGCCAGTGTGTATTCCTCATCCCTTGCTCAGGCCAATACCGCTGCCACTGCTCGCATGAATACAATCGCTACCAATGTAATCGCTACGTTAGCTGCTCAAGCTACGGCAACAACGCTCTATCCCTATGTGTCTGGTCAGCCGCGATACGATGACCCCTTGAAAGATAATAGTAAGGGTAATGGCTGGGAAATGAAGCCTTTTTGCCAATTCAAAGCTGGCACGTTTCACGTCTCAGCCGATATGGGGAATTTTACTCCTTGCATCGCGACTAAAACTAATCTGAGCAATTTTGTCTTAGAGGTCCATATGACGATACTACAAGGTGATTGTGGTGGTGTAGTATTTCGCCGAAATGGAGTAGCTGAGTATTTTCTTCGTCTATGCAAAGAAAGTACATATACCCTTATTCGTTACGTGTCGAATAGCGACCTTATGATGGACAAATCTATCCTTGACGGGTTTTCACCGCTTATTCATACTGGCCTGAACCAATTGAATCAGATTGATGTCGTAGCAATCGGCAGTAGAATAGAAGTGTTTATCAATCAGCAGTATGTTGCCAGTGTGGTTGATAGAGGCACTCCCGCTTTTGTCGAAGGTCAGATAGGGCTTTACGCTAAAAGTGAAAATAATCAAGTGCCAACAGATGTGACGTTTAGTAACCTGAAAGTGTGGATGCTCTAATTGCTTCATTTGAAAAAGCTTATTTCTAATTGTTCTGCTTAGGAGAAGCCTATGTTACTCGAAGGAATGCAACTTGGACGCTACCGCCTGCTCCGACTTCTCGGAAGCGGCGGCATGGGAGAAGTATATCTTGGAGAAGATACACATATACGCCGCCAGGTAGCCATCAAAGTGACGCGGGCCGAGGCGACACCCTATCCCAATAGCGAGACGGCAAAGCAAGCTGCGCGCCTTTTTCAGCGCGAAGTGCGAGCCATCGCCACGCTCGACCATCCCTATATTTTGCCCCTCTTCGACTATGGCGAGCAGGAGATGGAAGCGACTTCCCTCACCTTTATGGTGATGCCCTATCGCGAGGAAGGCTCGCTCTCTACATGGCTGCGCCAGCGTGGGGAGAAGCAGACGCTCACGCCACAGGATATAGCGCGCTTTATCCGGCAGGCCGCCTCCGCCCTGGCTTACGCGCACCGTCACCAGATCATTCACCAGGATGTCAAACCCTCTAACTTTCTGGTGCGTAGCAACGAGACGAATCCACAATTGCCAGACCTGCTGCTGGCCGATTTCGGTGTCGCGAAATTCACTTCGGCCAGCGCCAGTATGAGCCAGTCCTCGCGCGGCACGCCCACCTACATGGCTCCTGAGCAATGGATTGGTCAACCTGTCGCGGCCTCCGACCAGTACGCCCTTGCTATTATGACCTATCAGTTACTTACCGGCTCTCTGCCGTTCCAGGGCCGCCAGGAACAGGTTATGTACATGCATTTGCATGCCGAGCCAAAACCGCCTAGCACAGTGAACCCGCGCATCCCAGCAGACGTTGATACAATCATCCTGCAGGCGTTAGCAAAAAAGCCTGAAG
>VBHV01000279.1 GCA_005881995.1 Chloroflexota bacterium
CAGATCTATCTCGTTGACAATTTGCAAATTCGCCGCATTGATCTGGAACAATTCTCCTGTACCGGCAGGCGGCAGGAAAAATGGATCCATATTATTAGCATCCGGCAGGACCTGGGAAGTCACGTAGATGAATCCATTGTAGTATTGGGCGTGCCCTACGTCATGGCCAAATTTAGGGATGAATTTTCCAGCATGGCCCAGCCTCGTATCCGCGATCAGCGGCAGCATATCTGCAGGACGAACATTCTCCCCGGGTAGGAGATCTATGTTGCCTAAATTGATATACGGCGGCATCATCAGCATATCATGGACGGCGTCTATCACCGCGATGTTCTCATTATTCCTATCCGTGTTATTATCCCCCTTTGGATTATCTGGAGTGATCGGATTAACCGCAGTGCCTGGGTCGGAGACAAACAATTTTCCCGCATCCGGGTCATAAACCATAGCATCTGGACTTTCGTTGTCTATGGGGATCGATGACAGCGATATAACTGTCTTGCGCATCGGCAGCAAAGACTTTATCCAGGCCGTGTGAGGGATCGTTTACGTATATCATACCCGCAACCTGGGGAACAGCGATACGCCCGACGATCTTGTTCAACTGCGTATTAAAAACAATAATATGCCCATCAAATGGCGCATCAAGCTTAGGATCAAAGCCGGGCACAAAGTCGGGAGTTGGCCCGGTATGGGCAACAAACAGCAGGTTGAGATCTTTATCATAGGCCTGGAAGTCAAATCCATCAAAATCTTCCTGCACACCAGGGGCCAGGGCCCTTGGGTCAGTACCTTTAGCCAGTGATTGTTCTTCTGTACGAGAAGGCGACCCATCGGGCAGTAAAGGCATGCCACTGGGCAGCGGAACATCCTGGAGGAGTATGAGCCGGTGAGGCGGTGGAGGGACAACGAATTGATGAACGATCTGGAAAAGCAAGTATCCCAGTAAGCCGAAACAGACTATGGCAGTTATCAGGGTAAAGCCTCTCCTGATACCGGAACGTTTCGCTTGTGGTGGGTCCTGCGTTTGTACGGCCATAGGTCTATCCTCCGTTATACCTTTAAGTAAGTTCAATGAAGTTCTCGGTTTATTTTAGTATCGAGCAACGAGTGTCACTATGATCTGATTCATCAATCCACAGTGAACTTTTACCAGGCGTGCAGAAATGATTGACGCCATCCATTATAGCAGACTTAATCAATCCGTCCAAGAGTATAGACGCGGGAGGATGCAGGAAATGGAGACTGTATCTATGTGGCCACTACAGATGAGTTGCAATATGTCGCGACGTTGAGCCAGACCATAGAGAAACTCAGTGTTTTCTCAGTTAAATATGTTTGTGCTCTCCAAGTCGGCGACGCACGACCAGGAAGGCACAGCAGGCGACGGCTGCCAGGGCTAATGGGGCAAATACCCAGAATTTCCAGCTGAGACCTTTGTGAACCTCTTCTGTCTCGTCCATGATGCCCAATTTCTTCTCGATATCTGCTACTGTTTTTGCCATGTGAAATAGATCCTTTCCAAATGGTGACGAAGCACCGTGTCTATGTGTTACTGCTCAGAATGCTACTGACTCGAAGAAGGAGTAGCACTTTCATTATAAGAGGGTCTCTCAATCAATCTATCGAACTGTGTATATGCTGGCGGTACAGGTCGTGGATGGAACGCATTACCCTGGCTAAGGATTCGTCCATCGGATTTGAGGTATCAATGACGCATCCATGATCTTCAAACTCTTCAAAACGCTCTTTCCAGCGCTCCCATTCTTCCCACGAGGTGATCTGGAAATTGGAGACCTGCCCTTTGCGGCCTTCCAGGCGGCGTTTTTGCACATCGGGTGGGCATTGGCAGTGCACCACCAGCATGGGTGTATGGAATTCCTGCGCTATTTCCCGGCAATGTTCATAAGTTCTGCGATAGGTGAGGGGCGTATCTACGACGACACTGAAGCCAAGACGCAGTTGCTCGCGCGCTAATGCAAACATGAGCTCATAGGAAAAATGTCCAACCTCGGGTACATTACCAAAGTGATCCACGGCCACCTGGCGTATGATGTCTCTGTCAATAAGCGGCGCGTGCAATGATGTCGCGAGTAGCCGCGCGATAGTGCTTTTACCGGTACCGGGATATCCACGCATTACAATAAATGTACGCTTATCAGGCACTGTTGCATTCTCTCTTTTGCTGCATTGAAAAAGATTTCAGCCGTCTTACACTTATTATAAGGATACGAAACACATAATGCATGTGTTACTTCATCCTCGTTTGTAGCGAATAAAGAAGCTTTCAGCTTCGGTTCAGACAGTGGCATAAACGTTTCAGTTACCGCTGTTACTTTAGTATAGTCACTTTTGCTGGGGTTGTCTAGCCGACTGGAACTTTTGTATAGGTAAGCACATATATGAAATATTCCCACATTATCTCTATCATCAGAATATTCTAGCGGTTCTGCATGATAAGAGGTTGCGACATTTGCATGTAACAACAGATACAGAGCAATGAGCCAGGGCGACCGCAAGGATGCGCCCGTACAATATACGAGCAGATCAGGTAAAAGGCATATTCAATATTGTACGGGCGCACCCTTGCGGTCGCCCTGGAAGATGTTAATTATTGAATAGCTTTGGGCAAGCTTGACGCTTAACCTTGAGCGCGTTATCATCGTATTGAGAAATTACGCTTTTCACAAAGGTTGAATCGAATTATGATGAAGCGGCTGCGAGGGCGAAACCTGGCACATCCAGGCTGCCTTGTAGGAATAACGGTAGGCTTGACACTGGGAATCATCCTTGCGGGTATCCTGGCTGTACAGAATGTAGCTCTAAATACGGTTTTGCTGATCTGGCTTGGACTGACGCTGGGGCTGGGCGCGATCGGCTGGATTGTTGGTAATCGCCTGACCTCGCGGTTTCCCGCGGTTGATGAATCGGCTTCCACAAGGGAACATGTGGGCGAATCCTGAATAGTGTCTTATTTTTCTGGCGACTTTCTGGTATACTATTAAAAAAGATGGTTAGTCTTTTTGCACACTGTATGCATGGCGAGAAAACATGCAGCGTGCTTCTCCACATAGATGAGTAAGGGAGCAGCGCAGCTCCTGGGCGATGATGCGCGTTTTTTGTAAGGCCGTATCGCCGTGGAATCTCCAGCATTGTTGACCACTAGATACGGGTTTCCCCTACTGTTTGTTCGTGAACTGTCATCCTGCACGAACAGGGAGAACACCTGATGTATGAGAACGAGTTTCGTCGACCTGTCTCTGTAGATACTGCTCCGCGTGGCAGCAAATGTGAGTGGTGTGGCAAACCTGCCGTGGCGCAGCTGACTGCTATTGGCGGAGATGCCCACAATGAGGGTGGACTTTTCTGCAGTTCCTGCGGTGAGGACTTTAAGCGCGCCGTTGCGAACACCCTGCTGCGTGCCGCTAATACGAGCCGCCAGGCCAGCTAATACGAAAAAACCAGCTTCCAGGGCGACTCTCGCGGCCGCCCTGGTGGTGTATGCGCTAGGTGAACCGTTTCATATATGTATTGATATCGAACGGCTTTGTCTGCTGCGCAAGTTGGTGGGCTGCCGCGTCCATCGTCTGTCGCTCCTCCTGGTAGAAGAGGCCGACAAAAGGCTTCTCTGTTTCCATCGAGAGTTCCATCGCCTTAAAGCGGTTACGCGTGTCGTGATCGGCAGGGATCGGTGTGACCGTGGTCTTCCACACGTCCATGGTGTTATAGAAGGTCGGGCATGGGCTGAGCACATGAATAAAGGAGAACCCTTTGTGCTTGATGCCCTGTTCGACGAGCGCGGCCAGTTCTTTGGGCTTGGATGAGAAACCACGCGCTACAAAGCTGACGTTGAGTGAAAGCGCGGTGGCGATGGGGTTGAACTGTGAGGCCAGCAGGCCGTAAGGAGTGGACTTCGTCGTGTGGCCGGTTGGCGAGGTTGGCGAGGTCTGCCCTTTGGTCAAGCCGTAGGTTTCGTTGTCCATGGCTACCACAGTAATATCGATATTGCGCAAAGCGGCATGGATGAGGTGCCCGGCGCCGATGCTAAACAGATCTCCGTCACCGCCGACCGCGACCACGGTCAGGTCGGGACGCGCCATTTTCAGCCCCTGCGCCACGGGCAAAGCCCGCCCATGCAGGCTGTGGAAACCGAATGTTTGCACAAAGTGCGGCAAACGGCTCGAACAGCCGATACCCGACACCACTACCGTCTGGTCGGGGGCGAGTTTCATGCCCGCCATGCTGTTGTAGATGGCATTTAATACACCGAAGTCTCCGCACCCGGGACACCAGGTTGGCTTTACCTCGCTTTTATAGTCCTTTGGCGTAAGAGTCATTACTTGAGACACGATTAGCTAACCTCCTCAATTGCCCGCAGAATTTCACCTGCAGTAAACGGAATACCGCCAAACTTGTTGACCCGGATGGCCTGCAGGCCATATTTCGCGCCTAATAGATTGGCTAACTGACCAGAATAGTTACACTCTGGGATGATGACGGTTTGCACGGAGCGGATAAACTCGCGTATCGCGCGATCAGGCAGCGGCGAGAGAATCTTGGGATGCAGCGACGCTACTCTATAGCCCTTTGCGCGCGCGCGGTCAACCGCCTCCTGGATAGCGCCTTCGGTTGAACCCCAGCCGATAATGCCAATCGTGGCATCTTCATCGCCGTAGCGCTGCGGCTTTGGCAGTTCTTCCGCGGCTGTTGCCAGCTTGCGGAAGCGTTTCTCCATCATAGCGGTGTGATCTTCCGGTTCGTAGTTTGGGTGGCCGTAGATGTCGTGTTCCAGTCCGGTCGCGACATAGGTCATAGCGCCTGCGCCCGGCGTGGTCGTGGGCGAGACGCCGCTGGCGGTGTAGGCGTAGCGCGCAAAGACATGCTCTTCTTCGCTCAGCGCGTGACCGTTTACTCCATTCTGGCCAAACTTGATGCGCTCCTCAATCTCTAACGGCCGGAAGGCGCTGTGATCAACGCTCTCAACACGGGCGGTCAGGGACTGGTCGGTGAGGAAGATCACCGGCATCTGGTAGCGCTCGGCCATATTGAAGGCCAGCACCATCAGGGAATAGCAATCCGCAACGTTGGCAGGGGCGACAACCATACGGGGAGTGTCGCCGTGACTCATACTCAACGCGAAACTCAGGTCGGACTGCTCCATCTTGGTAGGCATGCCCGTGCTGGGGCCGGCGCGCTGCGCATCGACGATCACCGCAGGTATCTCCGCCATCGATGCAAAGCCGAGGGCCTCGCTCATCAGCGAGAAGCCCGGGCCGGAGGTGGCTGTCATGGAGCGCGCGCCGCCAAATGAAGCGCCAAGCACCGAGGTGATGGCGG
>VBHV01000280.1 GCA_005881995.1 Chloroflexota bacterium
CGTAGGGACAAGGAGTGGCAGAGCGGATGGGTGGGGGCCTTGTGCTTGTCCTAGTTGGGGATCGAGCGAGTACCGAGGACAAGCACAAGGCCCCCGCATCCGCCCCACACCGCCCCTTGTCCCTACACAGGTGGCGAGCCTGATTCGTGGGGGCGCGATAAAACGAGCCCATACGTATAATGCCAGGTAGTGCTCGTTTTATAAGGTATAGGTGAGTTCTTATCCTTGTGCTAGCCCCCACAATTACCTATGGAATTGAATAGCACATAGACAATTATGTATAATAGGGGGCATGAAGAATTTATGGTGTAGTCAAGGCATTGTAGGGGCTTTTTTCATAGTGCCCGCCAAAGGAGGAACATATCGATGCTGAATCATCCAGATACGGAGCAAAATGTTCCCTCCTCCAGGAAGCTGGTGTTGCCTGCACTTCCTGAAGAGGATTTGCGCGCTTCGAGCGGCCAGCACAGGGTGCAGATTTATCCTGGACAGCTTATTCGCCAGAAGACAACGCCAGCGCCAGCGGGGTTATTGCCGAAGCTCGCCTATTACTGGCGCAAAGACCCCGCCTACAAGGTGCTCATGATTGCGGTGGTGATGGTGGTACTGGCAAGTGTGGTGTTTGTATCGCTTGCCAGCAGCGCATTTGTTGGGAAATCCTTGTTTAGCAATAATTTTCCCCAGAATCCCCCTACAGTTGTTGCGCCCACTGGTACTGTCGATATGCGTCCAACTTTTCCACCGCCAATCGGGGGTAATGGAAGCGGGCAGACCAGTCAGCCACCGGCGCAGAGTACGCCACCGCTTCAGCCTACACCAACCGATAACCCAAGCCCAACCGCGCAGCCCAGTCCTACTTCGACCCCGGACGGAGCATTGACGGTGCAGATTACGAACTACCCGCCGTTTGTGGTCAATAATACTCGCCAGAATATCGGTGTTTCGACCAGCCAACCGGGGATCAACGTATGGCTGATCATACGCTACAGTGCCCAGGGAGGTCGAGATATGGTGGGTCCACAAAAGACTGATGCGAATGGTAATGCTACGCTCTCCTGGCCGGTGTCTTCCCCTGGCTTCGGACATAGGGGGTCTGCAATGCTGACAGCCGTTGCAGTAGATGCAAACGGGCAGCGCGTCTTCTCCTCGCCCGTGACGGTTCAGATTGTCGGGTAGAGGAATTTCGGGAAACCGTACCGTAGGTCATGGAATATTTACCAGGGCGGGACTTGTCCCTGCCCCGGTAACGTGCGTATAATGCAGTAGCGAATGTCTCTTCTCATACCCATTCAGAAACGCTGCTTAAGGATATCCCATGACGCAAACCGATGAAATCCGCCAGGTTCAGGAAGCCGCTCGCGCCGTTCGGCAGAATGCCAGCCAGGTAATTGTGGGCAAAGAAGAAGTCATCGACCTGCTGATGGTGGCCCTGCTCTGCGAGGGACATGTCCTCTTTGAAGATGTACCAGGTATTGGTAAAACCACATTAGCGAAATCGCTGGCAAAATCACTTGGGTGTTCGTTTCAGCGTATTCAATTTACGCCCGACCTACTTCCTTCGGATATTACGGGCATTACTTTTTACAACCAGAAAATGGGCGAATTTGAATTTCGTCCTGGTCCGCTACTGGCTCAGTTTGTGCTCGCAGATGAGATCAACCGCGCTACGCCGCGCACTCAATCCGCGCTTTTAGAGGCGATGGAGGAGCGGCAGATTACGGTCGAGAGGGAAACCCTGGCGTTACCGCGTCCGTTTATTGTGATCGCTACGCAAAATCCTGTCGAACTGGAAGGGACGTTTCCATTGCCTGAGGCGCAGCTTGACCGCTTTCTGATGCGCCTGCGGCTCGACTACCCCAGTCAATCAGAGGAACGACTGATCTTGCAGCGTTTTCGAGAACACCAACCGCTCGCAGAGTTACAGCCAGTGGTGGCGGCGGAACGCTTACAATTGCTGCAAGGGATGATCCGCCGGGTGCGCATGGAGCCCGCGCTGGAGAGTTATATTGTTGAACTGGTGCGAGCTACGCGCCATCATAACGGCATTGAGCTGGGGGTGAGTCCGCGAGGGACGCTGGCATTGTATCGCGCTTCCCAGGCATACGCAGCTATTCATGGGCGCGCATATGTCATTCCAGATGATATTAAGCGAGTCGCCCGCCCGGTTCTTTCCCATCGTATGATTGCGACCAGCCAGATGCGCCTGCATGGACGTATGATGGAGCAAATTATTGAGGAAGTCCTGCATAGTGTGGCGGTTCCGGTTGAGCTATGAACAGACGATGGTATTACGTGGGTGTCGCGATTCTTCTGGTGAGTTTGCTTATTCACCAGCCATTACTGTTTCTTCTGGGATTGTTGGTGCTGCTTATCCTGGGGACGGCAGATATCTGGGCGAAATTCTGTATGCACGATTTGCGTTACTCGCGCGAGTTCAGTGAAAAGCGTGTGTTGTTTGGTGAGGAGATTACGCTTTCGATTTCGCTTGAGAATGCGAAGCTTTTGCCGCTGCCGTGGTTGGAAATCGAGGAGACGGTACCTCGCTCGCTCACTTTCACAGGGCGTTCACTGCGTATGCAGCTCAGCAGTAATGCGGTCATACTGGAGAGCCTGTTCAGTTTACACTGGTATGAGCGGGTGACGCGCCGTTATACGGTTTATTGCAATGCGCGGGGTGTGCATGCTTTTGGACCAACGACGCTGCGCAGCGGGGATGTGTATGGGTTTCAAAGTCGACAGGAGTCGTTTGCCAACCGTCAATACTTGCTGGTGTATCCAATGGTTGTGCCGATCACGCGCTTTGGGCTGCCGGCACGCCATCCCTTTGGAGACTACAAGACGCCGAGGCGCCTGTTGGAAGATCCGTCGCGGGTGATCGGGGTGCGA
>VBHV01000281.1 GCA_005881995.1 Chloroflexota bacterium
CGTTGGACCTTCTACCAGCAGGCGGGCGTAGTTCCAGCCATAACGGATGGTATTCTCATCGGTGCCAGCCGTCCCCTGAATCATCAGGGTCGAGTCGCCGGAGATTGCGGCTGCCAGGTGTTCGCTCATCGTTGATTTGGCGGTGCCGGGTAGACCATAGAGCAGCAGTGCGCGGTCTGTTGCCAGTGTTGCCACGGCGATTTCGACCAGGCGCGCATTGCCGATGTACTTGGGTGATACCTCAAACCCATTTGGGAGCTTTCCACCAAGTATATAGGTGCGCACAGCCCAGGGTGAGAGTTTCCAGTTGGGCGGACGCTGGCGATCGTCAAGCTCCGCTAACTCGGCCAGTTCTCCGGCATATTGCTGTTCGGCATGTTCTCTCAATACAGCTTGCAGAGCTTCTTGTACCGGTTGATGATTGGCATGGGTGGGTTGCGTCGCGTTCATAATTTTATCTCCTCAATAAGTCGCTGGCGTGTGCGCAGCGTTTCAGTAAAAACTTGCAGTTGTTGTCGCCATTGTTCGATTTGCCAGTCATTTGCAACATTGGGTAGTGCCCAGGGCGTCACGGCTGCTGCAAAACAGGATGCAGGAAGGCCGAGAGCCGCTCTCTCCAGGCTGTTGTACCAGGGATCGGAGTAAGGATAATAGTTTTTCCCACCTGTTTGTAGTGAAGCAACATGGTTTCGCAGCGTTCGCAGGTAGGCTTCGCTAAACTCTCCGCTCCACGGAATGGGAAGCTCCGCCAGCAGATCGTCCCAATCGGTGTCTTCTGGCAGCGTGGAATTGATGAACATCTGCTGCACTTTTGCCTCGGCCTCTCGTGATGGTAGGTAAGCGATGAGTGTATCCCGCATATCGGAGATGGTGGTACCGCCGAGTTTTTTCTTCCCCTGTTGCTGTTGCCACCAATCCCATAAAGGGCTGAGCCACTGGCGTTCCGAGAAGAGTTGGGCCGCGCGTGACCAGCCCTCGATGATGGACTTGCCAAATTTATCGGCATCTGCCGCGGCGATCAGTTCGCCAGGCCCTGCCTGCCACTGTTCTTCACAGTGAGCAGGTGGCACAAAAGCCAGCAGTTGTATCAGCCACCAGGCGCGCTCTCCCAGCCCTGCTTGTGGCTTTTCGGCGATGCCGTCACGCTGCCAGGTTATATCAAAGGTTGTGGGCAGTTTGAGTTTCAACTTGCCCTGTGTATATGTCAATATGGCATCGACGCGGCTGCGCATGCGCTCTGCAAATGCCGATGTGGGTATGCGCGCCAGCAGGCGAGGAACCGCCGACTTGACACTGGCGGCGCGATCATCAAGGATGCGTTCCAGAAATGGCTCATCCTCCACAGAAAGTCCAATCTCAAGCGTTTGGAGCAGTTCCAGGCGTACTTCGGCTTTTTCCTGTTTCCAGGCGGATTCCAGCCACGCGCGCGCTTTTCCCGCGTCGATGGCGCGCAGTCGGCGCAAAATTTCGCAGCGCTGCGTCGTCGTACCCTCTTGCCAGATAGTTTCGGCATCGGATGGGAAGGCGCTCTCCAAATGCGGTACATAGCCGTTAACCCATGACCATGCCGGGTTAAACTGACTTAACCATGAGCCGCGTTCGCCCAGTACCGGGTATACTGCATCCCGCAGCTTGCTTGTATGCAGAGCTAGCGCCATCGGCAGGAGTTCATAGGGAAGGCGCAATCCGGCTTTATCCAGGCGCTCCAGCGCTTCGGGCAGCAGATCGTTATGTTCCCCTAACAGCATGCGGTGCATTTCTGGAATCGATTCTGCCACTTTGCCCGCCTGCCGGTAGATGGCCAGGGCGCCCGCGCTTAATAACAATGCGCGCTCGGCCTCGCCTGTCGGAAATTGTGCGATCAAGGTATCAACAGGTGAATCTGTAGTGAGAGCTGGCTGGTCTTGCCGGGCGGTTCCAACCAGGGCTGTTGTCGCAATCGTATGCATTACAGCGTTCTCCCCAGCATATAATATGCACCCTCGGCCATGATACCTAGCGGCAACAAGCTTTCTCCATCCCATTCGCTCGCCAGGTCTACAGGATGCCCTCCAGAGAGGGCCAGGAGTTGCCAGTGTTCGCCTTTTGCCAGTGGCAGCGCAGCACCGCGAGCATCACGGATGTACCAGCTATCGTTAACGGCGCTGCAAATCGGTATCACGTTACGCAGGACACACAGAAAGCGTTCCATCCATGGTTGGTGGGCCAGCGCGTCGGCGGTCCTGGCGAGAAAGGCGTCGATATGCTCATCGCCTGGTAGTGGGTCTTTCAAGGGCGCGCTCTCTCCTCGTCTTGCCGCTACGCGGGCGCGTTGAGGATAGGCGCTTGGCCAGAACAGCAGATGCGCCTGCTGGTGCGAACCGAGCGGGAAGATTTCGGGAAAGGGCGCGCCCGCCGCCGAGAATTGCAGTATAAGTGCCTGTCGCTCGCTCTGAAGGCCATACATCCAGGTACGCTGCACGCGCACTCGTTCTTCATCGTCAAGTGTCTGTCCCAGGATCAGCCAATCATCGCTGAGAGTCTCACCGCGCGCCGCTACCTCTTCCTGGGTGAGTGTCCAGCCGACCATCTGGCGCACATCTTCCTGTAGGGGAGGGTTCAACTGCTCGATGCGGCGGTAGGCGTGTGTGAGCAGCGCAAGTCGTCCAAGTTGCGCCAGCAGCTTTGCGGGCCAGTCGCGTGAGGAATTGGGAATGGTAGCCATGCGCCGCAAACGGGAAGCGATGCCCGGGGCCTGTGCGTCGATCATCTGCGCGGCCTGGTTTTCCCAGAATGAGACGGGTTGTGTTTGTACGCTTGCCAGTCCATTGCGCACGAGGTCATTGAGCCAGAGATCAAGGCTATCCAGTCCCTTCGCTATCATGGCCTGGCGTTTCTCGAAGCGCTTTGTTTGGGCTACCTGGGAACTCTCGCTCGTCGACTGAATGTCTTTGGTCTGCTTGCGCGTACTGGTGACCTGTCGTTTGGCAAGCCATGCCGCTACCCAGTTCGGCGGTTCGGAAGCTGGTAGGGTATCGGTTGCGGCTAAGAGCAGCAGGCCAAGGCTATGTTTACAGGGAAATTTGCGGCTGGGGCAACTGCATTGCGTGGTGAAGGTGGCGAGATCGACTTTGACTTGATACAGGGCGCTTCACTGGCACTCTCCCCACAGTGCTTCGGAACTTTGGCCGAGATTCTTCCAGGTTTTGGTGTTGCCGAGCTTTTTGCCAGCGCTGGCGGAACTGGCATCGGGCGCGAGGGCTAACACCTGGTCACTAGTCAACGCTATACTCACTGTTGCGACCTCTCGATGTTATTTATCATCTGGTGGGTAATTCTTTTGAAGTATGGCAGAGGCGGTAAGAAGAAACAAGGAAGTAGTACAGATGGAAGGATTGTTGTTGCCCGACCTGATATTGATCGAGTCCTACATTATGTAGCAGGCCCGGGGTAAATGGGAAACGCCAACGGCTCACTTTGCTACTCTACCCTATGATAGGTTTGTAGTTAGTATATCGTTTCACCAGTTCTGTTTGGAAAAGGAGCGTATAGTATGTGCCTGAGTTGCGGGTGCGGTCAGCCGAACGATGATCACGGCGATAGCCGCAATATTACCTTGAATGATATAGACCAGGCCGCTAAAGCGGCGGGTACAACGCGCGATAAAGTGTTACAGAATATCACGGGCGGTGCAGGCCCGCAGCAGACTTCGTCAAGCTCTGCGTCTAGTGCGTCTAATGGGCAGCAGGGTAATACAGATCAATCTTCAGGTTCATTCTTACCCGCGGATCAACCTCCTACTAAGCCAGGCCAGAAGGCACCGCAATTGGGTACTGAGTCAGGCACAGACTGGCAGGAGAGCCAGCAGATGGGCAATACCGGGCGCGGTGGTATACAAAACCCACAGGCAGACTAACTACTCGTCAGGCGCTGCGCTCCAGAACATCCTCGGTAATTCCCAGAGTTGTTCCCCAGATCAGGTGAGCGGCGATCATCAGAACGTTACGGCGCAGCGGTTGTTGTGGCGCCGCCTCTGATATTTTGAGCGCTGGTACTAAACCGACATAGTTACCGACCCATACCAGCAACCCGAAAATAGCTCCCTTTGCCGCAGGAGGAAGCGCAACCTTGCGTGCGAAGGGGACATAAAGAGCGCCCATATTCCCGCCATAGCCAAAGTGCGAAACAAGCGCGGTGCCAATTCGCTGCGGTTTGTCCATTTGTTGCGCTACATTGGCTCGTGTGGCTAACTCAGTGGTGATGCGCTCGGGTGGTAAGGCAAACTGCTGCCATTCAGGCAGGATACGTTGCATGAGCAGCATGAACATTGTCATAGGAAGCGTTGCGATGATGCCTGCTAATGTGCCTAAAGCGTCATATTTGCGCGCGATAGATAGAATTGGCTTGAAAAACTGTTGCATAGGGCTCTCCTTTCAATTCAAGCAAGATACTCTCATCGGGCTAATGGTGAACAATCGTAGTGGGCTAACAGGTCGGCGGGTCCGTCATAGATGGCGATAGCTCCCGCCAGGTCAGCATCTTTCCAGCCGCCGCAGCGAAAGGCAATAGTGCGGACGTGCACCTTCTCTGCCGCCTCGATGTCATACGCTGTATCCCCGATCATCAGCACCTCGTACGCATCTAAGCCGGTGCGTTTAAGCGTGACGCGCATCACATCGGGATCGGGCTTCGATCGCTGCACATCTTTTGAAGAAGTTTCCTCTTCAATCAAATCTTCGGCTCCCACCAGTCGTAAGAACAATTTTAATTCGTCCGGTTTGGCTGAACTGGCAACCGCCAGCTTGAGTCCGCGCTTGCGCATCTCCTGTAACAGTTCTTTTGCGCCGGGGAAGGCCCGTAAACCAGGAAAGTAGCGCTCCTTAAAAATAGCTTCGCGTCTTTTGCTGATTTGTTGCCCGGTAGAACTGTCCTTGGTAAGATGCACCGTCTCAGGTAGCACTTTATCGCCACCCATACCGATCAAAGGGCGTACTTTTGCAAAAGCCACCTTATACCCATATTCCGCCATTGCTTCTACCCATGCACTGGCATGTGCATCATTACTATCGACTAACGTTCCATCAACGTCGAGTATCACCCCGCGTATATGTATCATGTAGGTCTCCTCATTCATAAGCATAATGTTCGCTTCCTTTATCTCACGTTTAGGGCCTTCTTTGCGCTTCATAACTTCACTATCATGTAGCCTGAGCAGTCTAAAAGCTTGATCCTGCACTTCTTATGATATACTTTTAGCATGGCTCAAATAAGGGTAGAACCCGTTGGAAAAGAGAAGGAGTGGGATCGAATGCAAGTAAAGAATAGCGTGGGCATCTGGGCATTTGGCCCCAACGCCACACGTTTTGTGCCGGTGGGTTATCATCCAGAGACTATCAACGAAGATATGGTGACGCGCACGCGCCGCGTCGTTCAGGGGCTGGCCGATCTGGTTGATGGGCTTGAGTATCACTATCCTGGTGAGATCAACGAAGATACGGTTGATGCGATTAAGGCAGCGCTGGGGCCGATGGATATTTATTGCCTGGCGGCCGGGCTACACCCCGACCCAACGTATAAGTTGGGAGCGTTCATCAATCCTGACCTGGCGCTGCGGCGCAAGGGTATCGAGACGCTGAAGCGCGGCGTTGACCTGGCGGCTGCGCTGGGTGCGCACTTCATCATCTGGCCCGGCGCGGAGGGCTACAACTATAACTTCCAGCGAGAGTACGCACAAACATGGGACCTGTTTGTCGATGGAGTGGGTGAAGTGGTAGCTCATGCAGTCGATAAAGGTGTAACGGTGTTCCTGGAACACAAAAACAGCGAACCGGC
>VBHV01000172.1 GCA_005881995.1 Chloroflexota bacterium
CTGTTGAGGTGCTGGTCATTGGTGGTGGGGTCATCGGCAGCTCCATCGCCTACCACGTTGCCCGGCAAGGACGCAAAGTCCTCGTCGTGGAACGACATGAGGTCGCGGTAGAGCCGGCGGCCTCATGGGCCAGTGCTGGAGGAGTGACACCCGACTGGGGACAGCACCCGGCTGAGGTGGCACTCGCCCGCGCAGCCATCGAGCGCTGGCCCACTCTGGCAGAGGAACTGGAAGCCGATCTCCATTACCGTCAGGGTGGCCACCTGCTGCTGGCAGAGAACGATGTCGAGGCCGAACACCTCCAGAGCTTTGTGCAGCGCCAGCACAACCTGGGGTTTGCAGACGTGTCCTTCGTGGATCGCCAGGACGTCTTCCGCCTCGTGCCTGGACTGGGTGAGCAGGTCGTGGCTGGCAGCTTCAGCCCCGCTGACGGTCAGGCCGATCCACAGCTCACCACGCACGCCTTCGCCAACGCCGCCAAACGGCATGGAGCCATCTACTGGACCAACACCGAGTGTCTCGCCCTGCAAAGAGTCGCCGACCGCGTTGTGGGAGCGCAGACCGGGCATGGCGCCGTACAAGCGGAGCAAATAGTGCTCGCGGCTGGTGCCTGGAGCAGTGAACTGGCCAGTTCCGTTGGCATCCAGTTGCCACTGAGAATGCGTGTCTTACAAGTACTCCTCTCAACTCCCGCCCCAGCAGGGGTCCTCCAGCCCGTGCTGAGTGCAGTCGGTCGAGCCCTCACGCTGAAGCAGCTGCCAGATGGCGCATTGTTGCTGGGCGGCGGCTGGTTAGGTGATCCGACCCCGGACGGCCGCTCCTACGCGCTGCGAGAGGCGAGTCAGCAGGGAAACTGGGCGACCGCCTGCGAGCTGTTTCCGCCGCTTCGGAAGCTTCGGTGTGTGGGCGCCTGGGGCGGCATACAAGCCCACAGCCCGGATGATCTCCCCTTCATTGGCAGCGTCCCCGGACTGGAAGGGCTGGCGCTTGCCCTTGGCTCCTGGTACGGCTTTGCAGTTGCCCCGGCCGTCGGTAGCTTTGTTGCCGACCACTTAGCCGGACTGCCTACGCCTGAACTGGACCAACTGACCCCTGGCCGCATCGCCCATTTTGATCCAGCCCATGTCGCAGCATTCCTGGCCAAACCAGCCACAGAAAATGTGCTGGCGTAAGCAATCACCACCGCAGAATAGACTGCTTTCAGCTACCGCCTATCTCCTGATCGTGTAATGCTTGCGCGAAATCCACATGCCCGCTTTTTGCTGCACAACCTGTGCCGCATTGAAAGGCTGATCCACGCTTCCTGGAACGTATATTCTACTTTTGATTTAATGAATTAATAACGTCTATTTTAGTATCAAAAGAAATAAATTGGGTTCGGGTGGCTTCGCTGATGTGTATCTGGCCGAGCATATTTACTTGAATACCCAGGCAGCAGTAAAATTACTGAACGCTAATCTGGCAAGCGGGGATATACAGAACTTTCATACTGAGGCCAAAACTATCGCTCGCCTGGTACACCCCCATATTGTGCGTATCCTGGACTTCGGCATTGAAGCAAGTATTCCCTACCTGGTCATGGAATACGCGCCTAACGGGACCATGCGTCATCGCTATCCAAAAGGAGCACAGGTCCCTCTTCCTCTCGTTGTGATGTATATCAAACAAATTGCCAGCGCCCTCCAGTACGCGCATACACACCGGCTGATTCACAGGGATGTGAAGCCGGAGAACTTATTGCTGGGACATGATAACGGGTTGCTCCTGGGCGACTTTGGTGCAGCGCTGCTTACGCGTACCTCGGCAATGCTAAGCACTCAGACCGTCATTGGTACCATCTCGTATATGGCGCCGGAGCAACTCACGGGCAAACCCACCCCGGCCAGCGATCAATACGCTCTGGGCATTGTTGCATATGAGTGGCTGTCTGGACATTGCCCTTTTCAGGGATCGCTTGCAGAGGTGCACCATCTCCAACTCTATGCACCGCCACCTTCGTTGCGCGCACAAATGCCAGCGCTCTCACCCGCAGTTGAATACGTGATAATGAAAGCCCTGGCCAAGCAGCACAAGCAGCGCTTCGCGACCGTACTGACCTTTGCAGAGGCTCTAGAGCAGGCCAGCCTGCACCTGCAGGCTCCCCCCCGACCTTTGTATCTTGCAGCAGGTGGAGGAACTCAAGGCCATGCAGCAGCTCTGGCGACAGAAGCTATCCTCGCTCCGTCTGCTACTCCGCCACTCCTGCCAACGGTGGCCGTTCCCGCGTCGGAACTACCATTGCCTGAGACGATTGCCAGGAACACACCCAGGCCATCTCGACTCTCTCGGCGCGTGTTTCTCGGCTCGCTCATAGGCTTGACTGCACTTGGCAGCAGTGGTGTGCTGGCATTATGGGTGAAGCAGCAGGAAGAACAATCGGCGCGTGCAACACTACCAAGCCCTACAGCCAGTCCTATACCTGTCAAGAGCAATGCGCTTTACACGTATACAGGGCATCAAGATCAGGTATTTACTGCTGCCTGGTCCCCCGATGATACCTACATCGCCTCTGCAGGAGGCAATATCCAAACAAGACAGGGCGACATCGCAGTGCATGTCTGGATGGCTCAGACAGGTCAAGATGTCTACGTATATCCAGGCCATTCCATGTTGGTCAGAATGGTAGCGTGGTCGCCTGCTGGCACGCGTATCGCCTCCGCAAGTGAGGACTCGACCGTGCAGGTCTGGGATGCGAGAACCGGGAACAATCCCCTCATCTATAAAGGTCATTCCGACAAGGTTTTGGCTGTGACGTGGTCGCCTGATGGCTCGCTTATCGCCTCTGCAGGTCTTGACCAGACCGTTCAGGTTTGGGATGCGAACACCGGTCAACTCAAAATCTCTTACACCGGTCACACGAAAGCGATTACCTCTGTGGCATGGTCCCCTGCTGGCACGCGTATCGCCTCTGCAAGCGAGAATGGAGATGTCTACATCTGGGACGCCGCTTCAGGTACAACACAGCAATTATTCCTTCATAAAGCCTGGGTTGGAAGCCTGGCGTGGTCAGCCGATAGTACGTCTCTTGCCACAGTTGATTACAACCCTGATGACAGCGTCAGAATATGGGATATCAGCACAGGAACGGGAAAATCGATCTTCTCTGATGCACCTGCTAATCCTGTAAATACGGTAGCCTGGTCGTCCGGTGACAGCTTCATTGCCGCCGGATACGATAAGAACCAGGTGAGAATATGGCACGTGGATCCTGTAGAGCAGATACTCACCTATACCGGGCATCATGCATCTGTCTTGAGTGTGCAGTGGGCTCACAATGGTAACTCCCTGGCCTCTAGCAGCTTTGATAAGACCGTACAGATATGGACGCTATCTTGAAAGAGGGTAGGTGGGGCACATAAAGCTCCTCAGCAAAAAAATTCAAGATACACTATAGGCCTGTTGCATACCTGGGGATAAAAGCATTCGGAGCACGCGAGCATGGCGACCGCCATGTTTTAGACGGTCTTGCCCTGAGATACGTTACTGTACAGTTTGCTTCTAAAGAGAAGCATTTGCTAGAATCAAATGGCTCCTTGCAGCCCTTTCAAGCTTCACTTAACGTCCAGGCAATAGAGGAGGAAAAGGATCATGATTGCCACCCAACCCTTTGGCCGCAGCGGGCATATGAGCACGCGCACCATTTTCGGAGCGGCATCCCTTGGAAATGTCACCCAGCAGGAGGCAGATCGCACACTAGAGCTATTGCTTCAATACGGGGTCAATCACATTGATGTAGCATCAAGCTACGGAGATGCTGAACTGCGCATTGCTCCCTGGCTGGCTCGTTATCGCTCACAGTTCTATGTAGCGACGAAGGCTGACGCTCGTACAGCGCAAGAAGCAAAAGAGGAACTCCATCGCTCCCTGGAACGCATGCGCATCGATTATGTGGATTTGTGGCAGTTGCATAGCCTGGCGGATCCGATTGAATGGGATACGGCCTTGAGTCCCGGTGGTGCTCTCGATACGGCTGTTGAGGCCAGGAAACAGGGGTTGATACGGGCCATCGGCGTCACCGGTCATGGTCTGCAAATTGCCGCTATGCACCGGCGCAGTCTCGAACGCTTCGACTTTGATGCGGTACTGCTTCCTTACAACTACATCACGATGCAGAACCCCTATTACGCCGAAAACTTCAAGGCGTTGCTCTCGACCTGCCAGCAGCGCAATGTCGCTGTGCAGACCATCAAGTCCATTGCGTAC
This sequence comes from Chloroflexota bacterium, assembly GCA_005881995.1. The sequence continues at coordinate 4,243 of VBHV01000172.1, forward strand.
AAACCCTGGATGGGCCGCCAGCACACGCGCAACACCTGGTATGAGCCATTAGACGATCAACAGGATATAGATGCAGCGGTACACTGGGTGCTCAAGCAGCCAGGCATTTTCCTGAACACGGTCGGCGACATTCACGTTCTCCCCAAAGTGCTCGATGCAGCCAGCCGCTTCCTTGGGGACGCATCAGGCCCAACGGACGAACAGATGCAAGCGCTGGTTGCGCGCCTGGGCATGGTACCATTGTTCGTCTAGCGTCCCGCAGGAAAGTTCGCCTATGTCTACCATCGAATTCGGTCTCATGCTTCAGCCATTTCCCGTAGGCTTTCCAGGGATCGAGCTCTTCGAGTACAATCGCCGCTTGATTCGAAAGCTGTCGCCTGGCTTCACCACCCTGTGGGTCGAGGATCACCTGCAATTGGGAGAAACCGCAACGCATGAATGCCTGAGCACCTTGAGCTATTTTGCCGCTGAATTTCCTCAGTTCCGTGTAGGAGCACTCGTGCTCTGTCAGTCATACCGCAATCCGGCCCTGACTGCAAAAATGGCTGCCAATCTCCAGGCGCTCTCTGGGGGGCGGTTCATCCTGGGGCTGGGGGCTGGCTGGAAGGAAGACGAGTACCATGCCTACGGGTATCCATTTCCAGACACGAAGACGCGCCTGGAACAATTAGAAGAAGCTGCCATCATCGCGAAGACCATGTGGTCCTCGCGTCCGGCCACATTCCTAGGGAAA